>NZ_QOCL01000001.1:300000-593224 GCF_004006665.1 Halobacteriovorax sp. HLS | reverse complement strand
TTTAATAAGAAAACCGATAGTTAGATTACTAACAAAAGAGTTTTAGATTTTTGGAATGCTTTAGGTAGTTTCTAGATCGAGAGTTTGATTGTTTTTCCACTGTCTACCGAGTACTCCCACCAGAAACAGCTTCAAAGAGGGCCATGGGACTTCACATGACTCCATCTCAAATTGCATTGATCTCAAAAGAGGGAAATGTAGAAAAATTGGTATTGTCTCATTTTATGAAACGAACTCTTGTTACTCAAAGTGAAAATTTAAAAGTTATCAAAAAACATTTTAAAAGAGATGTCGTTTTAGCAACTGACGGCATGTTAATTGATCTATAGTATCATCGTACATTAGTTGGTTAACCTCTTCGCTCCCATCATGGTCACTTATCAGGTTTGCACGGCTTTAGTTAATATCCTGCTTTTCTTATGAAAAAATAGTAATTCAAAAAGTGTTCGTGAGATTGCTTAGTTGCTTCACCTGAGCTTCCTTAAAGTAAAGAAAGTTGGGCTTACGCTTTAAAAATTTACTTAATTTGATGATGTTAATCGATTTTAGGCAAAAAAAAAGAGAGTGGGTTAAACTCTCTTTTAATTATCTAATCATCCGAAGATGCTTTGAATTGAAATGTAGTACAAAAATGGCGGGAGCGAAGGGACTCGAACCCTCGGCCTCTTGCGTGACAGGCAAGCGTTATAACCAACTTAACTACGCCCCCGCATTTCAGTGAGATTAAATATAGGTATTTTTAGGTGAATGGTCAATACAAAATTTAAAAAATATTAAGAAAATTGAGAGGATACAAATATTTTTATTGAAATGATGATCAGGAGCACCGCAAAAAGCTTCTTTGATAACTCGGGACTTATCTTTTTGACAAGACTGACTCCAAACTTTGACGATGTGCTAGAGCCAATAAACAAAGCGGCTACAATAGAAAAATTCACGAATCCGAACTGACCTTTCTCTAGAATCTCGTTATTGAAGATGAAGTGTGGAGTAGGCTCAATTAGATATAGAAGCATTCCTGCAAAGGTTCCAATGACCATGCAAGCGTTGGAGTAAGCTGATATAAATCGAAATGGGATGTGAAGAACTGTGATAAATAATGGGACTAAAACAGCCCCTCCGCCTAATCCGGTCATTCCTGCAACTAGTCCACCAAAGAGTCCTACTGTAATGGCCACTAATCTTGATTTTATGTCTGTTGGAGCATTCCAGTTGTCTGAGTCTTCTTTTTTCAGTTTCACTAATAGCGTTCTGATGGCAATAGCAAAGACAAAGACGCTGAAGATGAGCTTAACTGTCCGCGCAGGTAGGATCAGAGTGAGTTTTCCTCCAGCAAGAACACCTAGAATCATTGAAAAGGCGATAGGCAATAGGAATGAAAAATTAGGGCGAACACCAGACTTTGAAAAATTATAGGTATTTATACAAGAATTGAAAAAGATTAGAGACAGTGAGGTTGCTATAACGACTTGCGGAGGTAGAAACTCAAAAAATGTGTAGAGAGTAGGAACTATCAAAATTCCTCCTCCAACACCAAAGAAGGATGAGAAGATTCCAACAATTAAACCAGTAATGATCAAGCCTAGAAATATCATAGATTTAAGTCTAGAGGAGTAAAATCAAGATGTATAGTTGCCACATCTTTAAAGATAGTTAAAATAGGTAAAATTAAGGATGTATATGAAAATATTTATTACAGGTGGAACTACCGGAATTGGACTTGCCATCGCTAAGAAGTATCTAGAGGAAGGTCATAGTGTTGGTGTATGTGGAAGAGACCCTTCAAAGCTTGATCAGGATGTAAAATCTAAATATCCAAAGCTTCAAGTGTATAAAGCAGACGTCACAGATAGGGAAGAGCTTATAAGTGCAGTGGATAGCTTTAGTGAAGGACGGCTAGATTTGATGTTGGCCAATGCTGGGAGAAGTGTTGGGAGTAAAAATAAAGAACCTGACTTTAAAGCTTCAAGAGCTGTAATAGAAATTAATGTTTTGGGAGTATTGAATACTTTTGAAGCCGCTTTGAAGAATATGTTGCCAAATAAGAGCGGGCATCTCGCTGCAATTGCAAGTGTGGCCGGAATGGTAGGTCTTCCAGGTGCTTCTTCTTATTCTGCCTCAAAAGCCGCTGTGATAAAATTATGTGAGTCGTATAGTTTAGACCTAGGTCAGTGGGGGATAAATGTGTCTTGTATTGCTCCAGGTTTCATTGATACGCCTCTTACAAAGAAGAATGATCATGATATGCCATGGCTAATGGATGTTGATGTGGCAGCAACAAAAATTAAAAAGGCCTTAGACAATAAGAAAGAACTCTATGTTTTTCCTTGGCAAATGAAGACAGTAATTTATTTTTTAGATAGAATGCCTAGGTGGATGTATCGTAGAGTGATGCGTTTACCAATGGTTAATTACAGTAAGTAGGTCGTATGAAAGTAGTATTATTTTTTCTCGTGTCAATTTTTATCCTATCTTGTCAGCAAGAAGGTGGTAGTAAAGTTACATCTGATAAAGTTAAAGACTATGATTTTTCTAAAAAGTCTAATTCTATATCTGCTACAGATGATTTTTCAGATTTAAAGAAAGAAGATGATGAATCTTGTGAAACTGAGGAAGAAATTTCTAAAAAGCTTGCAGCTCCTAAACAAGAAGCATTTCAGCTTCAAGGTGGTGACTCGGGTTGTGAAGTAGATGGGCACAAATAACTTAAAGCTTACTATTGATACTATTTTTAAGCTTTAAGAATGCTTTTGATACTGAGTTGATTAAACTTGAGAAAGTCTTTGAAAAAGTTTTTCCATTTATATTTGCTTCAAAGTTTTCAATATCGAGATTAATTGTTTTTGTCGAATCGGCCCAGGCAAGAAGAAGTGACTTTTCAAATTTTGCTATTTCTGTTTTATCAAAAATTTGTACGCCTATCTCCCTCTGATTTCCTTGTAGACCTTGTGCGCTCAGGTCTGCAGATCCTATGACCATTTTTTCACCATCTACAGAAATAACTTTTCTATTATTAAATTGAAGAAAGGCCTTGTTAGTATTAGGTGTTGTGTTTGACTTGAGTACAAGATTCTTTCTCGCGCGAAGGTTGATTCCATTAAGGGCAAACTCTTTGATGAATATAGAGTTTGGTAGTCCATTCATATTGAATATTTCACTGTTATCAATGATGATTTTAATATCGATATCTGGTCGTTCTATCTTCTTCTTAATTATTGCATTAATCACATATGGATCAAGTAAGTAGAGTTGCTCCATGTATATATTTTCTTTAGCATGAATAATCATATCAACAATAATATTTCGAGTATTTTTGATGTGTCCTTTAAAGTCGGACTCTGTAATTCTTAGTGGCTGAAATCCTGCTCTTGGATATTCTTCTTTAGTGATCTTAAAATATTTCTCAATTACTTTCTTTTGGGTAGGCGTTTTAGAGTATAGAACAATATCTTCATATAAGGAATTTTGAATAACTGCTGCGGCAGGACCCTTTATCCATATAGAGTTATCAAATGAGTATCCTCCATTACTATCCGCTAGGTTCTTAGAGCCAAGCAAGGCCTGAGGGTAATTTGTGTTTCCATCAATTACAATGGCCTTTGCATGATTTACTTTATCTTCATTTTTTATAAGAGAATCATTTGATTTAATAATAAAGAAACTATTCGATAAATTTTCATCTCTTAGTACTTTGGTACTTAATGAAAGAAGTGTAATATTAACTTCATCAGACAAAGATAGAGGAATGTTAGCATTATGAAAGATAATTATCTTGAAGTCTTTGTTCTTTATTTTTTGCTCTTTAACTTTTTCAATAAGGTAGTTCGAAAGGCTTGTTCCTAATGATCCTCCTAAGTAAGTAGCACTTATTAGAATAGACTCTTGTGCCTCATCAATCATTTCTATAATTTTTATTAATTGTGGGTTTTTAATAAAAGACATGTGATTACTTATGTCAATTTTTGAATTATTTTTTATATTTGGTTGTATAGTATTTTCAGCGTACCATTTTAATAGCCCGACATTAGTCCTATCGTTATTAAATAACTTCAACTCATTACCTGGAATATAACCTTGAAAACTAAGAGAGTATTGAGGAATGAACTTATTTTCAATTGAAAAAGTGATGGCATTAGTTTCTTTTATGGCCTTGATAAGAACATCAACATTTTTAAAAGAAGAAATTATTGTTGCCTTTTCATGGAAATCTCTCTCGAGTGTTGAATAGAAACTCTCTTGTGAGAAATCTTTTCGATGGTAGAGTTCTTTCAATTTCTTTCTTGCATATTCTTTTGAATTTTTTGAGCCTGTGGGAGAGTAGAGAACATCTCTTAATATAAAGGATTTATACATCATTGTAAAAATGAGAACATCTCTAAATCTTTCACTATCTTTGGATATCACTTTCCAATATACCATGGCCTTAAGAAAGTCATTAGGTACATGGTTAGAGAGGTTCTTTATCATGGAGTCTGCATATACCTTATCATTTTCTGACAGGGATTCTAGTTCTTCCTTGAATAGTTCTGTTCTCGCAATATTTGGGTTTCCAAATACAGATTCATAGTAGTTAGAGTATATGGATTTAAGTCTAATTGCCTCAGTAATATTAAAATTTCCTGCAAATGAACCTTTTGTTAAGAATAGAAATACAATGAAGAACTTAAGAATCATTCTTTTTCTCCAGTGGTATTAAAAGACTGGTGAAAGTTTTCAAGTTCTAAATGCTTAACTATTTTTTCTGCGAGATTTTCTTTAATGATTTTCTTTATCATAAACTTCTCTAGATCATGAGGGCCTTGCTTATCTGTTCTTAGTGTAACCATAAGCTTTGAATCATCTGTGAAACTATTTTTTTGAAAAGAATATGTTAGTTTGTCGAGTTTAACTTTTACCTCAGACTTCACTCCCTTGATCGGAAAGGTCCCATTAATATAAAAATCACCCGTCGTAATAGAGTTTGGTAAATCTTTTTGTTCAATTTTACTAGAAAGGAGTTTTCCAAAGTGAATATCTAAATGGTTCTTTTGAGGAATCTGTGTTGAAGTGTTGAAGTTCTTATATAGGTCTACAGTAAGAAAGTTACTGTATTTAGAGCTCGCCTTCTCAAGTTGAAAGTATGTCAAATTGAAGTTCTTTGTTTCAATATTTAAGTCTGTACTACTTAAGTCATTGGCGCGAAAATATCTTCTAAATCTAATATAACCATTATAAAGATTTTTATTTAGATCATTCGCTTTTATAAATATCGTTATTGTTCCACCCGAGTACTGATAGCGCTGTGAAAGAGATGGAATTGGAGTTGTTAAAACTTTTTCAATTTGTTGTTCTTCTTTAGAACTCAACGTTTGGGCCAAATCTTTTTTCTCAATATTTACCAACTGATTTGTTGATAATTCTTTATTATAATTAAGATTCTGTTCAAAGTTTGGTGTGAAGTTTAGATTTACTTGGAACTCACCATTGGAAATTTTCTTTTCTGCAAGTGTGTTTACGAATTTATTAATTGAACTCTCTAATAGTTCAAGTTTAGAAGTGCTTAGAGAGATTGATTTAGGATTTGTTGGTTCAAATGTTTCGAAAAATGAGCTTTGTAGAGCTTCCCTGATAATATTTTTTTCTTTTGAATTACTGTAGCTGGACCAGAAGTCTAATGTCATTTTAAAATTTAGAAATTTATTAAATGAGTTTGTATTAAAATATTGTCTAAAAGCATCGAATTCTAGCTTGTCTTTGTAGCTAGCTATTTCTCTTTTCGATTGAACTGAGAAGCTACGGCTTTCCCAGTAGTTGTCATGATCTATCAAATAGTGACTTACACCATAGTAACTTAAGACTATAAGAAAAAGGCCAAAGGGTAGCCAAGATAGAATTGATGGTAAAATGTCTTGCTTCTTCACTCTCGATAGCTCCTAAGGATAAAGAACTTATCGGCTAGAGAGGGAAATTAATTTAGTTGTATTTTACTGTTATTTTAGTGCTTTAACCTTACTTTTTAATCTGTAGTTGCCCAAAATTGCTCAAATTCCGACTCAAAAGTTAGCTTACTCATATCCTTAATTCTATCTACATATAGCAGACCGAATAAGTGATCTAATTCATGCTGGAAAACTGTGGCCAAAAATCCTTCCAAGACAATCTCTTTTTCATTTGCTTGTTCATCTTGAAAGATGACTTTTATTTTAGATGGCCTTTCTACATAGCCTCTAAGCCCTGGAACAGAAAGACATCCTTCCCAAAATCCTTGTTTCGTCTCATCAAGAACCTCTATTTTTGGATTGAAAATAGTAAATAGGCTACTTTCAGTTGTTTGTGGGTATCTGCTAGAATCTTTAGGGATTTTTATAATAGCAACTTGCTTGGAGACTCCAACTTGCGGGGCGGCTATGCCAATACCACCACAGTCCACCATAGTGTCATACATGTCTTTTAAAAGTGATATAGTTTCTTTAGATAGTATTTCTTGATTAGAAAGTTGTGTCGCAGGCATTCTAAGTATCGGATTTCCCATTTTTGTAACTTCTCTTATCGACATAATATCCTTTCCAGTTTCTGATAGTATTAAATACTAATAAATTATAAACTATTTATAAATAAGTCGAAGGAAAAAAAATGACTAGAGTTCTTTTTGTCTGTCTAGGAAATATTTGTAGATCCCCAGCCGCTGAAGGAATATTTCTAAGTAAGCTTAGTAAGTTAAATCTACTTGATAAATTTGAAGTAGATTCAGCAGGAACCAGTGGTGTACATACAGGAGAGCTTCCTGACAAAAGAATGTGTAAAGCTGCACAAATAAGGGGATATGATCTTAGTTCAAGATCTAGAAAATTTATAAAAGACGACTTTTATAGATATGATTATATTGTTGTTATGGATGAATCAAATCTCTCTAATATCTTGAGTTTAGATTTAACTAATGAATTTTCACAAAAAGTTGTCTTGATCACCGACTATTGCTCTAATTTCAAAATTAGTGGTGTTCCTGATCCATATTATGGTGGAGATGAAGGTTTTAATCACGTTATAGATATTCTTGAGGATGCACTAAGTGTATTTTTAAAGAGATTAAGTGATGGATAAAGAATTTATCAACTATATGACTCCAGGTTCATTTAAAAGACTCAGTGATGAAATGAATCACTTGCTTAAAGTTGAAAGACCGCAAACAACTAAAGTAATAGCATGGGCAGCTGGAAACGGTGATCGCTCAGAAAATGCAGATTATATATATGGTAAGAAGAGGCTTAGAGAGATTGATAGTAGACTTAGGTTTCTTAGGAAAAGGTTGCATAACTCAAAAGTGATCGATCCTCTAGAGATGAATTCTGATCAAGTTCAGTTTTCTGCAACAGTAGAAGTATTAGATGAAGATGATCAAAGAAAAGAGTTTTCAATTGTTGGCATAGATGAAGTTGATCCAAGCCGTGGAAAAATCAGTTGGAGATCTCCTCTTGGAAAAGTTTTACTTGGAAAGAGTGTAGGAGACTTTGTAACTGTTAAGGCCCCAAAAGGGGAATATGAAGTTGAAATTATCAAAATAGAATATAAGGAAATAAAATGATTATAAAATGTTCAGTTTCACTAGGTGAGTTAGTTGATAAAATCTCGATATTAAGAATAAAAATGCTTAATATTAAAGATGCTCAAAAAGTATCTCTTGCTAAGAATGAGTATGATGAGCTTATGAGTACTTTAGATAAATTATCTTTAGATGGCATTGATAGCTTTCTTGAGGAATTAGTGAGTGTTAATAGTGAATTATGGAAAATTGAGGATGATATAAGAGAGCAGGAGAGAGCGAAGGACTTTGGAGAGAAGTTTATTGAATTGGCCAGAGCTGTTTATGTAACTAATGATCGTCGCTTTGCAGTAAAAAATAGAATAAATAATCAATTTGGATCTGGCATTAAAGAAGTTAAATCTTACGAAGAATACTAAAAAAACTTTTCTTTAATCTTCAAATTCTCTCTATTTCTATGGTACATTTTCTGCAAAGAAAAATTTAGAGGAGTTTAGATGGCAAAGCTATCGTTAGAGAATAAATATAAGCTTTATGAAGCTTCAGTACAAAACCATGAATGCGATATAGACTTCATTAATAAAGAGTATAGACGCATCTTTGGGAAATTACCGATGTCTTTGAGAGAAGATTTTGGTGGTACGGCAGCGATGGCCTGTGATTGGGTTAAGCAATCAGATAATCATATTGCATGGGGTGTTGATTTAGACTCTGAGCCAATCAGTTATGGTATTGATAATCATTACTCTAAGCTAAATGATGCTCAAAAAGAGAGAATGAAATATATTGAAGGCAATGTGTTAGACAATAGAGACTTTAAGTCTGATATTGTTGTGGCCTTTAATTTCTCTTATTTTATATTCAAAGAAAGAAAGACTCTTTTAGAGTATTTCAAAAAAGTTAGAGAAGGTCTAAATGATGAGGGAGCTTTCTTTGTCGATCTCTTTGGTGGAACAGATGCTTGTCAGGAACTAGTTGAAGAGTCTGACCATGATTCTCATACTTACTTCTGGGACTGTGAATCTTTTAATCCTATTACAAGTGAAGTTCTCTACTATATTCACTTTGAACAAGATGGACATAAATACGAAAGAGTATTTACTTATGATTGGAGAATGTGGGGACTTAAAGAGCTTCAAGATATTATGATTGATGCTGGTTTCTCTAAAGTCGTTACTTACTGGGAAGGTGAAGATGGCGATGGAGGTGGAGATGGAAACTTCTATCCTTCTGATAAAGAAGAAAATTGTGAGTCTTGGGTAACTTACCTTTGTGCTATTAAATAAAAAAACCGGCTTAGGCCGGTTTTTTTTTAATATATAATGTCAATTGTATCGTCGTAGTCGTCATTAAAATCAATATCGTTACCATTTATAGGAATATATTGGCGAACAATATGATTCTTTATATTGTTAATCGTGAATAGCGTTTCTTTAGAAGTGCAAAAAAGCTGCTCTTGATTACCATCAAGTACCTCTTGGATGATTTCTTCTTTTGAAAGCACAATTGTATCTTCTAGCTGTTCATTAACATCGTCGACAAACTCTAGAAGTGTTTCTCCAAAACCAAGTTTAGAGTCAATAATCAATTTGAGTGCATTTGCTCTTCCTTTATACTTTTTGAAGTTAGATAGTGTCGCTTCAATGAAGTAGGTCCCTTCATAAGTGAAGGCGGCTCCATAAAGAACGCCACCTGTCGTTAGTTCTGCATTGAGAGATAAAATTCCTAATAAAGAAGCACCACTCGTAGAAATTGCACCCGAAGAAAAGTAAAGACCAGCTCTCAGAGGTGCAGATACAGGCTCAGATAGAGTTATTAGCTTTACTTTCTTATATTCTTTTTCGCAATCTGCAAAAGAGGTGAAGGTAAGTAGTAATAAAAAAATAATTTTTACAAAAGTCATTTAGAGCTCTTTTTCATGTTCAAATACAGTAAAACTAAACCCTGAGTAGGCCTTGCTAAATTTTTGTTCTAGATTCTTTTCGTCTGTATTATGAATGATTAGTACTTTTTTAGTATCATCAGTTTTCTTTATCAAGGCCATAGAAGACTTCGCTGCAATCGTGAATTGCTCCTGGTCAGACTTGCTAACTAGTGCGATAGAAATAGTCTTGTCGAAATTAATAGTTTGGTATAACCCTTCGAGTTTATTACTTTTTGACAAAAGTCCATTAGTTAAATAATCAAACTCTTTGAAAAAATGACTTTGGTTATTAGTTTTTTCATCTATAAACCATAGTACGGCACAGAATGAATTATCTAAGGTCATTAAGAGTTTCTTATTCATATTACTTCAATGAGTCTAGAGTTCCATTAATAAACGAGTAAGAGTCGGCAGTTCCAAACTTCTTTGCAAGATTAACCATTTCATCGATCACAACATTTTTTGGAGTATCTTTGATATTTAAAATTTCAAATGATCCAAGCATTAAAATTGTGTAATCAATTTTTTCTAATTGATGAATCTTTCTCTTATGCAATAGTGGGGAAATCTTGTCCTCTAGAGCATCTTTATTAGATAGTATTCCTTCTATAAGAATTAATGCAAAACTCTTTGCATTATTTGTAACTTGGTTATTTGGATGTTCACTATCAGGCTCTGTATATGAAGATAAGAACTCTTCAAAAAGCTGCTCGTAGTCTTCTTTTGGGCTCTTAGTGCTTACTAGGTTAATAAGGTCTGGAGCAGAGTTTAAAATGTTATAGATAAATTTAAAAGTAAACTCTCTGGCATTTGTTTTATTGCTGAAGTTGCTCACGCTGATTTCCTTTTGAAGCAGTAAGGTTTTTTAGTAATGAAGATACAAATCCTTCAATGTCTTTATAATCCCAGTAAAATGAAGCAAAACGAGTGTAGGCCACTGGATCTAGATGCAGTAGTTCTTCCATTGTTTTTTCACCAATGATATTGGAGTTTATTTCCTTAGGATAATGCTCGAGCATAAAGCGTTCTACTCTTTCCATTAATTTATCTAAGTCTTCAGTTGAGACAGGCCTTTTTTGACAGGCCTTCTTTAGCCCTCTAAGAATCTTTTCTCGGTCATAAGACTCTCGACGTCCGTCATGTTTTACAACCGCTGGCATTTGAATTTGAATTTTTTCGTATGTAGTGAATCTATTGTCACAGCTTTCGCACTTTCTTCTACGTCTCACACTTAGGCCCTCTGGCATCAAGCGTGAGTCGACAACTTTAGTATCTGTAGTTTGGCAAATAGGGCAATGCATTAGTATTCCTGTATTTTTAAGGTCCTTTTTTACGTTTTCAAAGCTTTCTTGGCAAGGGGAAAGCTTTAAATTTAAAGAATTTACCATAATTACATGGCACACTTGCTACGTATAATTAGTAACTTGTACTACATTTTAGAGAAACCTGTGTATTCAAGTAATATGGTTTAACTCCGAAAAGACAATAGAGAGAGGGTCAAGTTTTTATGAGTTTTAAAGCATTGTTAGTAATCACTGTAATTTTCATTACTTCTTGCAAGAGTAATGACTATATTTCTTCTAACCTTAGTGGTGATACAGAAGATATTCAAAAGTTTACTAAAGACTTTACAACAATACCTTCTGCGCATGAAGTGAGCGAACATATTAATGAAACTCTAAGCGCTCCACAATCTGACTGTATTCCCAAGGCAATCGTTGTTGCTCCTCCAGCACCTGAGCCGAGTAAGAAAAATGATCTCTGCAATTACCCAGAGATGGGAAAGAGTTGGGTATCAAACTGCAATAAATTATATGAGGCTGGAATTCCTCATGATGCTTTAAACTACACATTAAAAGCATTCAAAAATAACTTCGATAAATTTAGAAATAATAAATGCTATATTTATACTGACAAAAAAGGTGAAGGACCTAAGAAAGAGTTCACCGACTCAATGAAAAATGGAATTCCAAATAAGTGTCAAATAGTTATTAATAACACTAAAGAAGAAGCTGAGAAATTTCCAAAATCTCAATATCCTTTTAGAAGAAAAATGTATTATATAGATATCTGTAAAGGAGAGGTCAAGACAAGTTACTTCAACTTGGGAAGTGGTACTTTTAAAAGTAATTACGCTAATATTTCAGGAAAGCACTCAACTGTTAAAGGTGTATTTATGACAGGTACAAATGTTTTCAATTTTGTTCCAGGTGGCAAGAAATCAATTCCAAAATATAATGCTGTTCGCTCTTATATGAAGAAGACTTATGGTGAATCTAAGGCACACGGTCTTCAATTATTTGGCTTGCAGAAAACTAATAATGGAAGTGGTCCCGATAGTAAGTATATGCATGTCTCTCCATATAAATCTAGTTGGGGGTGTCCTTCAATAGATAAGGATAATTATTGGATGATTGAAAACTTAGCTAAAAATGGCCCTTCAATGGTTGTTAATTACGGTGATGGAATGCAAGATATTGAAGATGTTAATGATTGTGGTCCGAGGAAATAGTATGAAAAAGAATACTAATACTTTAATGCTGATTTTCTTTTTTCTATTTTCTACATCTAGTTTTGCCAACGATTGTTTTGAGTTTAAAATTGGAGGCAAGAGTTTAAAGATGTTTCCGTCAAAAAAACACATAATAATGAAGTATGGTAAATTTGAAAATCTATATAATTGTGATTCAAAAAATAACATCGTAAGTTGTTATGGAGATGATGATTCAGGGGACTTTTCTTTCAATAAAGACTCGAAAGTCCTTACTATAAAATCTTTATCTTTTGGTGCTCCAGACTCTAAAGGAGCAGTTTTGAATGGTAAAGTTAAGGCCGGAGAGTCTTGTAAGAAGTAGGGGCTAACTAGCCCCCACTGTTTGTGAATTTAATAAACTGGAAAGTCTCTACATAAGCTAATTACTTCATTTCTAACTTCTTCCAAAACCTTTTCATCTTCATGATTCGAAAGAGCTTTAGAGATCCAAGAACCAACTAAGTTCATATGCTCTTCAGTCATTCCTCTTGTTGTAATGGCCGGCGTACCGATTCTAACTCCTGATGTAACAAATGGTGATCTCTTATCTCCAGGAATCATATTCTTGTTACAAGTAATACCTGCTTTTTCGAGGGCCTTTTCCGCTTGTTTTCCGGATAGATTAACTGAGTCTGTTTTGATCAAAATTAAATGATTATCAGTTCCACCTGAAACTATTTCTATTCCTTGAGACTGAAGTTTTTCTCCCAATACTTTTGCATTAAGAACAACTTGTTTTTGGTAATGAGTATAACTCTCATCAAGAGCTTCTTTGAAAGATACTGCTTTTGCTGCAATAACATGCTCTAGTGGACCACCTTGAATTCCAGGGAAGACATTGAAGTTGATCTTCTTTGCTAGTTCTTCATCATTAGTTAAGATAATCCCACCTCGTGGACCTCTTAAAGTTTTATGAGTTGTTGATGTTACAACGTGAGCATGAGGAACTGGGTTAGGGTGGACACCTGCTGCTACAAGACCAGCAATATGCGCCATATCTACCATTAAATATGCACCGACTTCATCAGCAATTTTCCTAAACTTTTCAAAGTCTAGTGTTCTTGGGTACGCAGATGCTCCGGCAATAATCATTTTTGGCTTTTCTTTTAAAGCAAGTTCCCTAAGCGCCTCATAATCAATTGTTTCTGTTTCCAGATTTAAACCGTAAGGAATAATTTCAAAAAGCTTACCTGAAAAATTAACAGGCGATCCGTGTGTAAGGTGACCGCCTTCTGCTAGATTCATTCCCAGAACTTTATCGCCTGTCTCTAGAAGAGTGAAGTATACTGCCATATTTGCTTGTGAACCAGAGTGAGGCTGAACGTTAGCAAAGTCAGCACCAAAAAGCTTCTTTACTCTTTCGATAGCAAGCTCTTCAACAGTATCTACAAACTCACATCCTCCGTAGTATCTTTTATGAGGAAGACCTTCGGCGTATTTATTTGTTAGAATTGTCCCTTGAGCTTCCATAACTGCTTTAGAAGCATAGTTTTCAGAAGCGATAAGTTCGAGCCCTTCTTCTTGTCTTATTCTTTCTTTTTCGATGAGCTCTGATATTTCTGAGTCCATCGACTTTAATGAGATTGATTCCTTATGAAACATGCGACCTTCCTTAGTTTCCAGTATATCTTTTAAGGAGTAACGAAGAGTTAGTCCCACCAAATCCAAATGAGTTATTTAATGCATAATCTACTTGAATTTCTTTTGCTTTATTAGCAACGTAGTCAAGGTCACATTCAGGATCTTGATTATCTAAGTTAATCGTTGGAGGAAGAATTCCTTTATATAGGGCCATTGCACAGAAGATACTTTCAACACCTCCAGCTGCACCTAATAAATGACCAATCATAGACTTCGTTGAAGAAACGAACATATTTTTAGAGTGATCTCCAAAAGTTTTCTTAATAGCTTTTGTCTCTCCTAAGTCTCCTAGTGGCGTTGAAGTTCCGTGAGCATTAACATAACCAACCTGATCGGGAGTAATTCCGGCCGATTCAACACACATCTTCATACATCTGTATGCACCATCTCCTTCTGGATGAGGGGCAGTAATATGATGGGCATCACTTGAAGTTCCATGTCCTACGACTTCTGCATATATTTTTGCACCACGAGCTTTTGCTTTTTCATAGTTTTCTAAAACGAGAATCCCTGCGCCTTCACCAATCACAAAACCATTTCTATCAACGTCAAATGGTCTCGAGGCCGTTGCAGGATCTTCACTTTTAGATAATGCTTTCATGGAAATAAATCCACCCATAGGAAGATTTGATAGTACGGACTCTGCTCCACCGGTAACCATAACATCTTGTCTGCCTGCCATTATTTCAAAAGCTGCTGCAGAAATAGCATGAGCTGCTGAAGCACAAGCAGAGGCAATAGTGTAATTCACTCCTTGTAAGTTTAATTTTATACTTAAAAGGCCGGTGGCCATATTTGGAATAATTCCAGGTATAAAGAATGGGGAAATTCTTCTTGGTCCTTTGTCCATAAAACTTTCATAAGATCTTTCGATCTCGGGAAAGCCACCCATACCAACTCCCATTATTGAACCAATTCTCTCTGGGCTATAGTTGTGGTTTTCAAGTCCTGAATCTTTCCAAGCTTCGTAACCTGAGTGCAATGCAAAGTGAATAAATTTATCGTATCTAGGAGCCTCTTTAGGCTCTAGTATATCAGCACTAATTTCGAAGTTCTTCACTTCTCCGCCAATTTGTACTGCTAGTTTTTCAATAGGTGTATTTTCAATTTTTGATATTCCGGGCTTACCTTCAATGATATTTCCCCAAACCTCGTCAAGGCTATGACCTAGACCACATATGGCACCCATTCCAGTAATAACAACTCTGTTCATTTGTGATTCTCCTGTGAGTAAACTGACTAAAATAATAGAGCAAAAAAAAAGGGAAGCAAACACTTGCTTCCCCTTTTTTTATTAGATTTTTATTTAAATCTGATTACTTTTTTTCAAGGTAAGTTACTACGTCTTGAATAGATTTAAGACCTTCAGCATCTTCTTCTGGGATCTCTACTCCAAACTCGTCTTCCATTTTCATCATAAGTTCAACGATATCAAGAGAATCTAGATTAAGATCGTCTACAAAGCTAGTTCCTGCGTTGATTTTTGCAATATCAATTTTCGTTGCATCACTTACAAGTTTGATTACTTTTTCTTCCATTATTTACTCCTTATGTGTGTCTCAAACTACAATACTTAAATATATAATCCACCGTCAATCTTTATAACTTCTCCAGTTATATAAGATGACGCCTTGCTAATTAAGAAATTCACTAGGTTAGCAACTTCTTCCACATTTCCAAGACGGTTTAACGGAATCGAGCTAAGATACGCTTCTTTTACCTTTTCATCAAGGGCATCTGTCATATCTGTCTCAATAAATCCTGGACATATTGCGTTACATCTAACATTTCTTGAAGCCAGCTCTTTGGCGTAAGACTTTGTAAATCCAAGCATTCCGGCTTTAGAAGCAGCGTATGCGATTTGTGAAGGATTTCCCATAAGACCAACAACTGAGCTTATATTTACAACTGAAACATTCTCAGCTCTTAGAAAAGCTCTAGAGAGTGCAGAGGTAACTAGGATTGATCCTTTAAGGTTAGTATCTATTGTTTGCGAGATATCTTCTTCTTTTAGTCTTAGAACAATTTGGTCTTTAGAGATACCGGCATTGTTAACAAGACCTGTTATTGCTCCAAACTCTTTATTAAAACTATCGAGAGAGTTTTTTATTTGTTCAGCATTAGTTACGTCAAACATAACTCCAGTAGCATTACTAGCTCCTGCTGCCATAAGCTCTTTTTGCATCTCATCAGCTACAGCTTCTTTACCCTCACGAAAGTTGAAAACAACATGAGCACCTTGTTTCGCAAGGTTTATAGCGATTGCTTTTCCAATCCCTCTTGTAGCACCTGTTACTAGAACGATTTTACCTTTTAAATCTTCAAAATTTGCCATCATTATAATAACTCCTCGAGCTCTTCAAAAGCTCCATCTTTATCAAGAGAGATAACTTTTATATTTCTATTAATCTTTCTTACTAGACCCATTAATACTCTTCCTGGCCCACATTCAATACAGATAGTATCATCAGCTAGGGCCTGAATACTTTGAGTCCAAAGAACTGAGCCATCAACTTGCTTGAAGAGGTTCTCTTTAACTGTGTCTGGATTAGTTCCTGCAGGGTATTCTTTAGCATCTATATTTGCAATATATGGCAGGGTAGTTGTTTGAAAATTAAAATCTGAAAAAGAAGAATTTAGTTTCTCTGCAGCTGGCTTCATAAGAGAAGAATGAAAAGGTGCAGACACATTAAGTTCAACCGCTCTATACGGTTCTTCCCAATTTTTTTCAAACCATGCTACTGCTCTGTCGCAAGCACTTGCTTCTCCAGAGATAACAATCTGGCTAGGTTCATTAAAGTTGGCAGGCATTACTTCTGAGTTTGGTTGACTTACTTCTTTACAAGCTTTTTCGATAACCTCTTGAGGTATTTTCATCACTGCAAACATTTTGCCCTTACCAGAAGGGACGGCCTCTTGCATATACTTTCCTCTTAAGTGAACAGCTTTTACAGCATCTTCAAAAGGGATTGCTCCGCAAGAAACTAGTGCAGCATACTCGCCGACTGAGTGACCAAGTACTCGGTCAATTTTAATGTTCTTTCTTTCTAGTAACTCGTTTAGCTTTTGAAATAAAGCTACCGAGTGGCTTAAAATGGCAGGTTGTGTGTACTTAGTAAGTTTGAGTTCTTCATCTGGTCCCTCAAACATAATCTGGCTTAGGTTAAAATCAAGTGCTTTGTTTGCCTTTTCAAAAAGATCAAACGCACTATGACCCTCCAGAGATTTTCCCATCCCTACGTACTGCGCACCTTGACCAGGAAATAATAGTGTTACTGATTTAGTCATAACTTATCCTTTAGTTAATAGCGTAGTAGAGTGGCCCCTGTTGTTAGTCCTGCTCCAAAAGCATCAAATAGAACAACATCACCTCTTTTAATTCTTCCATCTTGGATGGCCTCGTGAAATGCAATTGGCACTGTCGCGGCAGAGGTATTAGCGTACTTTTCTATATTAACGATAACTTTTTCAGGATCTATTCCGAGAAGCTTTCCCGTTGTTTCAATTATTCTTATATTTGCTTGATGAGGAACTAACCAGTTCACTTGATCAAGATTTAAGTTTGCTTTTTCTAAAACTGTCTTAGCATTTTGCGCTAATGTTCTAGTGGCAACTTTAAACATCTCTCTACCTTTCATTTGCATGAAGTGAGATCCATCTTCAAGGTGACTTTCAGTAATTGGATAGACTGCTCCGCCGACTGGTTGATCAAAAAATTCTCTTCCTGTACCGTCTGCGCCTAGGTGAGTTGATAGAATGTCTGAATCATCACTATCTTCATTTCTTCCTACGATAGCAACACCACAACCATCACCAAAAAGAATACAGCTTCCTCTGTCTTTCCAATTTACTTCTCGGCTTAGCATTTCAGAACCAACGATTAGAGCATTCTTAACCATTCCTGTTCTAATCATCGCTTGGGCCATATTTAATCCGTAAACAAAACCAGAACATGCTGCGGCTATATCGAGGGCTGCACATTGATTAGTTATTCCAAGTTTCTGCTGAAGAACAATGGCCGTATTAGGAAGTTTAAAGTCTGGGGTTACTGAGGCAAAAAGGATGAGGTCAATATCGTTAGCTTCTAAGTTCGCATTTTCAAGGGCCATAAGTGTTGCTTTGTAGGCCATATCACTTGGAAATTCACCCTCTTCAGTATTAGAAATTCTTCTTTCTCTAATACCTGTTCTTTCAAAGATCCACTCATCATTCGTATCAACAAATTTAGAGATATCATCATTGGTCATTATTCTTTCAGGTACAAACATTCCAGTACCTTTAATTTTAACTTTATAGTCCGTCATTTTCCTCGCCTCCAAAATAGCAAAGGGCATTTAAATTCTTTTGATTTCTCAATTGAATTTAAATGCCCTCAGGAATTTTTAATTAATTTATCTAATTAGACAAGAAATTACTCAGCAGTTTCTTCTTCTCTATCAGCTTTAGTATCAAAAATCTTTTGACCTTTCCAGTAACCAGAAGGTGAAATACAACCTTTCTTAGTTAGCTCTCCAGTTGTGTTATCAACAACAACTTTATTGTTTGCATATAATTTATGATGCTGACCAGCTCTTCTCAAACCTTTCTTTGAAACACTGGTTTTCTTCTTAGGTACTGCCATTTTCTACTCCAGATATATAACTTTAACTTATTATTTCTTGTTATTAAGGGTGAATAGATACGTTATATTCACTACTTTATCAAGTCTTTTTACCATGTCCGATACATTTTAATGCTGCGCATGTCCACAGTCTACGTGATTTAAGTCACTTCCGCACACACCGCATAAACCTTTACACTCTTGCGAGTGAAGCGGGTAAGGATTTATATTAAGGTAGATGCACTCATGTATCACTTTCTTAACATTACATTTACCGCGGTCATGGAAGTATACCTCAAGTTCTGAGTTATCGGCCCAAACGCTCAATGTTTCCTCAAATTCTTCACTCTTTTCATATTTGTCTGCAATATAGACGGCCTCAAAGCTACCTTTTACAGATTCTGGAGTTGGAGTGAGGCACTTTATGCACGGAACGTGGAAGTCTCCGCTGAATTGGCCTCTTATGATTAGGCCTTCTCCAAATTGTGGAATTTCCTTTCTTTTTATTTTTAGATCAACTTTCATTGTTCTGTAGTCAGGAGTTTTTTCGTCGTCATCTAGGTTTTCTTCAAGCTCTTCAAGAAGATCACTTACCCAAGTACAGTCTTTATCAAGATTGTATTCTCTCTCTTCTTCTAAAAAATTTTCAACTCTTACAATCTCATCGAGATTATCTTTAATGTCTCTTTGCAACATCGTGACCTCAAACGTAAAATAAATCTATTAGGGCTTCTAACTTATAAGAAGTTAAAAGTACATGGAGTTTTTATTTTTTTCAAAGTGAGTGCAACGTGATTATAGCTATTTGTGGTTTTATGGGAACAGGGAAGAGCTCTTTTTTAAAGCAATTTCCAGAGATTAAATCTATTGATTTAGATCTTTATATTGAGCAGGACAAGGGGAGTATTGCCCAACTTATTCGTACAGAAGGCTTTGAAGTCTTTAGGCAAATAGAGAGCAAGGCGCTAAAAAATGCAATTACGCAGCTTTCCTCTGGGGGATTGATTTCTCTAGGTGGCGGAAGTCTTGATCTAATGGAAAATATTGATTTACTAAAAAGTCTTGATGTTAAAATCTTGTATCTTAAGAATGATTTTGAAACATGTTATACAAGAATCCAGGGTGATCAAAATAGGCCTCAGCTAGATAAGTCCAAAAGTGATTTGGAGGAATTATTTAATAAGAGGGCGAAGATCTTTGAAAGTGTTTGCGACGTTGCCTTAGTAGGCGATAATAAGCTTTGGCCAACAGATTGGACTTTGCTTAAAGTATTATTTTAAACCTAGAACTACCCTCTATTATTTCCTACTAAAATTAGACGTATTGTGTAATTCAGGGCATAATTTTTGTATTATGGGAGATTACAATGAGTATGAATAATTTAACAGTGGCGCTTCTTCTTGAAGACCTTGAGCTTGCAAAAGAATTTTCTGATATTTTTAGAGAGCTTGGCGTTGTGGCACATTTTTATGAAGACTTAGATTCATTCTGGAAAGGTACTTTAGAAGTAATTCCTACATTATCTCTAGTTGATGTTAAAAAGATGCACGAAGGTACTCTTCTATTAAAAAATCATCCATTTGTTAAAAATGACCAACTCCCGATGGCATTTTTCTTCAGTTCTAATACAGCACCTCTTTTACATTCAACTTATGAGTTCTTTAATATGGGAACGATTCTTAAGGGGGCAAATTACAGAGGACAAGTTAAGTCTATACTGAAGAGACTTAATAAGATGCTTTCCTATGAACAAAGAATAAGTAAGATTGAAATTGAAAAAAATAAGCTCTCTAATCAGGTGAGAGGTTTAATTGAAGTATCTCAAGTTTATAAAGAGGATCACTTCTACGATAGATACCTTAAGGATTTATGCAATAATTTTGAAACTGAAAAAATTCGTTGCATGGATTTCTTTGAGTCATGTGAAAATGTTTTTTCAGAGTTAGAGGATATTTCTGAGTTTGCATACTTAGAACTGAGCTCGAATGGTCAGAGACTTCTTTCTCCTGAAAGTACTTCAATGAAATTTGTGACTATTCCTTCATTATTTTTAGGAAGAACTTGTCACAATGGAATAGAAGAGTTTGCTCAGAATATGGGTTCTCAAGTTGCTGTTGACCTCTTAGGTGGAGAAGTCATGTCTTTAAATATTAAAGGCAAGAGAAATAACCCAGACCTAATCATTTATTTAAAATTAAATGATATTACACTTTCAGAAAAGCTCGATTGGACAGCTTTAGAGAATTATTTGAATGGTGTTTATGCTTCATTTAATGAAGGTGGAAAACTCTCTCTTAATAGAGAAGCTCGATTTATCACAGCGTGGGAAGCATTCTCATTATTTGATAAGCAAGTGAAGTCTGCAGTAAATGGAGATATTAAAAATCAATTCGCCTTAATCGATATTAATTTAAGCGATATTATTGTTATGGCCAGAGAAGGAAAGAGTGGAGAGTTTTATTGGAAATCTTTCTATCAAGACTTTATTGCCAGAGTACTCAATGCATATCCTAAGGATTTAAAATTCATTTCCATGGGAGTGAATAACTTAGGAGTCCTTTGTGAGTATGCACACTTAGATCAGGCCATGACTCATTTAAAGAATATTGCACATAGGTTCTCTTATTGGAGATACTTTGAAAATGCAGATACTTTACTAGCGAAAAGTCTACGTCCAGAAGTTAAAATGATACCAGCTTCGGCCGAAGCTTACTTGTTACATGTTGAAGAGATTAAGTTCTCTGCTTTAGATGAGTTGGATAAGTTAGATTTAAAATCAAAAGCTAAGGAATTAGTTTGGGGAAGAGCTCCTGAGAGGACTTTGTAAAGTATGAGGTTTCGCTCAAGGCATGTTATAGACCTTGGTATCTTTTCTAGTAACTATCAAAAGTTAAAAGAAATTTGTCCAGACAATAAAGTACTACTAATGGTGAAGGCTGACGCTTATGGGCACGGTCTTGTTGCTATAGTTCGTTACGCAGTTTTAGAACTTGGTATTAATGAATTTGGTTGTGCGACATTAGGTGAAGCTTTGAAGTTGAGAGAGGAGTTAGCTGAACTCGAATTTGAAGTTTATGTTTTTTCAGATATACAATTAGAACTAGAGGAATGCTCAGAGATTTACCTAAATCGTAGAATTATTCCAGTGATTTCAAATAAAGATGACTTAAACTTCTTTCTATCAAATAAGAAGTTTGAACGCTTTCCACTCTTTTTAAAATTTAATACGGGAATGAACAGACTTGGGATATCTCATGAAGAGATTGACTCTGTAGTTAAACTCTTAAAATCAAATTTAAGAAAAAGTATTTCCCATCTTATGACTCACTTTTCTTCTTCTTCACTTTCAATGAAAAAGAATAAAAGGTGTTTGTTTCAGCTAGACAATTTTAAAAAAATTAAAGAAAGGCTTATTTCTGAAGGAATAGTTATTGAAAATAGTTCTATTTCTAATTCTGGTGCAATTGAACAAAGAGTTGGTTTAGAAGAGACTCACGTGCGTCCAGGTCTTATGATGTATGGAGCAAGTTCTGTAATTCCAAAATACTCTCACTTAAGCTGCTGGGATGGGGAAATCATCTCTAGACTTGAGACTTACATAATTAAACACTTTAAAGTGACTAAAGGACAACCTGTAGGTTACGGCGCGACTCCTTGTCCAGAAGATGGAGTTGTTGCGATAATTGCTCTTGGTTATGGAGACGGTTTCTCCACTAGATTTATGGGAAGCCATCTTTACCACAAAGGAAAGAAGGGAATTGTGGTAGGAAGAGTGAATATGGATATGGCCCAAGTCTTTTTTAAAAAAGATGATGCTCCAGAACTTATCCAAGGTGAGTTATTTGTTGTTTGGGATCATGACTCGAAAAGATTTCAAACATTGGCAGATGAGTCTAAATCTATAACTTATGAGTTGTCGATTCAGCTAACTTCTAGAGTGGCCAAGACTTACATTTAAGCAACTTTCTTTAAATTTTCTAGTTCTAGTAGTGCAGATTCATACTCTTTAGTAAGTTCTTCAAATTCGTTAACATCAAAGTTACTTTCTAATTCTTCGATTCTCTTACCTAGTGATTGTATTTGAGATTGATTATCCTTAAAGCTGACAACTTTGTTGTACACATTAACGATTTCATTTTTCTTTTCAGAGAGTTCATTAATTTTTTCTTGATAATGATTAATATGCTCTTTCAGTTCATCTAAATTGTACTTATTAGGAGTCTTAACTGATGCTAAAATTTCCTTCTGGCTTACTTGTAATTCATTATATTCACTTTTTAGAGTATCAATAATTTCTCGAGATTCAGATATAACTTTTATTTTTGCTTTTAGTTTTTGCACCTTTTTCTTTGTTTGACTTTCATTTTGCCAGAATCGTTGATTTTCTTCGTAGTTACTATCCTCTTCAAATGTTTCATGTATTTTTACTTTATCTAAAATAAGAGTCTTATAGCTCGCATCATTTTCTTTACTTTTATCAACAACGATAAAGGAAGTACTTCCTATCATTAGTACGTCATGATGATTTAGCTTAACTGTATCTTGAGAAGCAATTCCAACTCCATTAATTGATGCAGGATTCGAAGCTTTAAGGTCTTCAATAAAGATAGCTCGTTTAGTTACATGAAACTTGCAGTGAAAACCAGACACGAGGTCATCTTTGAAAACTAAGTCACACTTCGACCTTCTGCCAACTGTTAGCTGATCGTAGAGTTCAGTAATTTCATTTGTTTCTTTGTTACGTAAATAAAACACTATTTGTATTAACCTCTATTAAATTAATATTATCTATATTCTAAACGGTATTTTAATAAAAAAGATTGAGCTTTTTTAGCCGATTTATTCGCCTATCAGCTCTAATTAGTTTAAACTTTTAGTAACTTACTATATTTAGGGCGCAATAGTTGAGCGTAGGACTTGGTTAATGACTTTGATTTTAAAGAAGTTTAAAAATTTTGTTGAATTTACTGGTGCAGTGACAATTGAAAATGTTAGTGGGTTGGGCCAGGTTTGGCTCTTTGCTTTAAAGTTTTTCTACTGGATTTTTAAACCACCTTTTCGATTACGTCTCTTTATCGAGCAGTTCTATTTTATTGGTAATAAGTCTCTATTTATAATTGCGTTGGCCGGAAGTTTTACTGGAATGGTTATGGCCTATCAGACATACTTTGGTTTTAAGCTTATTAATGTTGATTCACTTGTTGGCTCCGTTGTTGCTATCTCCCTTGCTAAGGAATTAGCACCAGTTTTAAGTGGTCTTATTGTAGCAGGTAGAGCAGGTGCCGCAATGGCAGCACAAATTGGTACGATGAAAGTTACCGAACAGGTAGATGCCTTAGAAGTAATGGGTATCGATAGTTATCAATATTTAGCGGTACCACGAATTTTGGCAGCGACTTTGGCGCTTCCTATGTTGAGTATTGTTTTTCTATTTGTAGGTAATGTTGGTTCAATGATTGTTGGTACTGTTGCTTTACTCATTGATGAGACAATTTACATGTCGAAGTTAAGTGAATTTATGTTTATTAGTGATTTATTACAAGGAATCTTAAAGGCAACTGTCTTTGGTTTTATAATCGCTGTTATTGGAACCTACTTTGGTTTTAATGTAACTAAGGGTGCTGAGGGAGTAGGAAAGGGAACTAACTTAGCAGTTGTGTGGGGAATGATTTCAGTACTAGTCATTGATTACTTTTTAACTAGTTTCTTAGTGCAGGTTCTATAATGCTAACTTTTGAACAACCAGCAGTCAGAATTAATAATGTCACTAAAATATTTGGGGAACATTCTGTTTTAAAGAATTTGAGCTTCGATATTCCTAAAAATAAAATAACTACTATTTTAGGTTTTTCAGGTGCTGGAAAGTCCACTCTATTAAAACATATCTTAGGTTTGTATCATCCAAGTGAAGGTAGCGTAGAAGTATTGGGAAAGGATCTTGCTAAAATGGAGCCTGTCGAATTAAGAGAGTTTAGGCAAAATTTTGGAATGCTTTTTCAATATGCAGCTCTCTTTGATTCTATGAGTGCTATAGAGAATGTCTCTTTTCCTTTAAAAGAGTTTACGGAGCTAAGCCCTAAAGAAATAGAAGATAAGGCCCAAGAATTACTTTTGTCAGTAGGAATAAAAGAAATATCTTTCGAGAGACTTCCATCTGAATTGTCCGGCGGAATGCGTAAGAGGGTAGGGCTAGGAAGAGCATTGGCCTTAAGCCCACATATTATGCTCTATGATGAACCAACAACTGGACTAGACCCAATTACGACAAAAATGGTCAACGATTTAATAGTTGATACTGCTGCTAGAAATAAAGATAGAGGAATGACGTCAATTATTATTTCTCACGACGTAAAAGCTACCCTGAGGATTTCCGACTTTGTAGCTTTTTTAGATCGTGGTAATATTGTTGAGTACTTACCTGTTAAAGAATTTGAAAAATCAACAAATCCTCTTGTGCAGGAGTTTATACATTTGTGAGATATCTAAAATATGAATGAATTTAAAATAGGTCTTATGGCCATTGCGACAATGGGCATGGTTGTTTATATGTCGCTAAAAATTACTTCGAACCAATCTGGTTTTGGTGAGTACGTGACATACCGAACTATCGTTAATGATGCTTCTGGTATTTTCCCTAAGACTCCAATTAAAGTAGCCGGTATAAACGCAGGTAGAATTAAGAAAATTGAACTGCAGGGAAATCAAGCACTAATTACTTTTGAAGTTTTAAATACCATTAAAATTGTTAAAGATTCAATGCTGAAAATTAAAACAGTTGGCTTCTTGGGTGATAAGTATTTAGAGATCTCGATTGGACTCAGCCAAGATCTACTTTCTGATAATGGATTCATACTGTCTCAAGAAGGGGCGGGAGTTGAAAAGTTAGTTAAAGATGCTGGAGACGTTTTAGAAGATGTTAAGGTAATGATGAAGTCTTTACGCTCTTCAATATCACCCGAAGGTCAGGTTTCTCCGGTTAAAAAAATGTTAGATGATTTAAATGTAGTTGCTGCTAATGCAAGAGTTGCAACGGAGAGTTTAAAAAATGTTCTCGCTGGAAACGAAGAGAAGCTTAATGCGTTGATTGGTAACTTAGAGAGATTTTCAGAGCAGATTGCTTATCATACTGATGATCAAGAACAAAATAGTGCGATGAAGGACTTGAAAAGTATTCTTGCAAATGCTGACTCTATGACAGCAGACTTAAAGGCCTTGGTGGCAGATGTTAAAGAAGGAAAAGGAACCCTTGGTAAATTTCTTGTAGAAGAGGAAATAGCTGATGAAGTGAAGCAAACTCTTTCGAGTGTTAATAAAATCGTTGGAAGAGTAGATGATATACGAACAGAGTTAAGTGTCTTCCTTGGAGCAGGGAGTGAAGAGGGGAGCTCTTCGGGTGGAGCTCTTAGAATTTTTCCTTCTCCTGAAAGGTTCTATATTCTTGGCCTAACAAGTTCTGACTTTGGACCAGAGAATGAAAAGGAAACGATTAGAACAATTAATGGTGTAACAACTACAGAAGTAGAGAAGACAACTCGTAAAAATGTTTTTAGATTTGATCTACAGATAGGTCGCAAGTTACATAATTGGCATGTCAGAGGTGGAATTATTGAATCTACTGGTGGTGTAGGAGTTGATTACGACTTCTTTAATGGAGCAACAAGAGTATCTTTCGATGCTTATGATTATAGAACTAACTTAGGACCAAACTTAAGACTCGCGACTGAAGTCCAGCTATGGAATGTATTCTATGGGAAGGTTTCAGGACTAGATTTGGCAACAAAAAATAGAGCGGGGATGTTAAGTATTGGTTTAAGATTTAATGACGAAGACATAAAGGGTCTTGTCGGTTTCTTCCTTTAGGTTTGTATGGAAAAGAATTGGTTAATTAGAACAAGAGCAAAGCAAATACTAGGACCTGTTGGTAAACAAAAGATTTTAGAATTTGTTGAAAAAGGGTCACTTGCGCCAGATGATGAGATTTCTAGTGGTAATGGTTATTGGTTTTCAATCAAAGAAAAAGACTTGCTTGATAAGTATGTCTTTGGAGATTTAGTTCAAACATTTAATCCAATAACAGAAGCTCCGAATGTTTTGACTTCAAATCTAAATATGGAATCAGAAGTAACAGGATCTTTAAACCCTAATACGATGCCAAAAGAAGCACCGGCTAAAACTAACGAAGACAACATAGATCAGCAAGAAGTAGAAAAACTTCCTGTGGAGAATGATCTCGATTATCCAGATATGGATATGGAAGCTCAGCTTCCTGATGGTGATGATTTAGCATTTCCAGATGGAGATGATCTAGGTTATCCTGACGTAGGCGAAGTTAATACAGCTTCTGTTGAACCTGTTGTTGCCGCTAAAGTTGATATACCTGAACCAACTCCACCTCCAATGAATATGGCCTCAGTGGGCCATGTTGAAGACCAAGTTCCGAGCACAGAAGAGGAAGGTAAGTTACCTGATTCTTCAGATCTTGATTATCCAGATTTAGAAGTTTCTTCAGACTCTGCTGATGAGGACTTAGATGCAACAGATCCTAGCTTTACAATGCCTGTAGAAGAAGAGACGCCTCCAGCAATAACTGAAGAAGTTTCAACTCCTGTAAAAAAAAAGTCTAAAAAGAAAGTAAAAAAAACAGTTAAAGGAAAAGCTAAAAAAAATCAAAGAAATGATCGATATTTATTTTATGTTTTGATAGCTCTTGTTTTACTAATTTTTTATGCTGCCTACTATTATTTCACAAATGTTATTAATTCCGAGGCTTCAGTTATCGATAGAATCTTTCCCAAGGTCTATGCGCAGTCTTTAATAGAGCCAATGGGAAAAAAAAAAACTTTTTAGAGCTTAATAAGTTAGAAACAGAGTTTTTCACTATTAACCCCATGATAACTGGAGAGGGATTAAGGCCATCAAGTGGTGCATTTACCATTCCTGAAACCTGTGTTTATAAAAATAAGTTCCATCTAAGGTTGGCCCTTGTCTTGGCCAAGTCTAATCAGATAATTAAAGACTTCTTGTCTCCCTTTTCAACAAAGTGCCAATTAGAGTTTGATGAGAGATCTCTTGATATCTTTCATTATCCATACAGGCCAGGAGCTGACCTTAAAGATATAATTATATTTTTGAAGTCGAGAGGGTTTAACTCAAAAGAAATAGATCGGATCTCAACTATATGGAATATTAAAAATCGAAGAACTGGTTTTAAAGAGATTCTGAAAGATATTAAAAACTTGGAGAGTTCTAACTCTGAATTAAGGAGCTACAGAATACATAACTCTTTAATAGATAAAGCACATAAGATTGAGTCCAGATTTTTAAGAACTTTATTACTTGCCACTTCTTTTGGAGAGATTGGCAATCAAGCACTTTTCACACAGTATGTTAATGAGCTTCTGTCACTGAATAAAACTTTCTACGCTATTGATTTGAGACAGAGTTATATAACCCCATCTCAAATCGATTTATATTATGAAATTGTAAGATTTAGCTTTTCTAAACTTCAGAAAAGAATATCAGATGAAGTAACATTGAAGATGTTTGAGTCTAATTTTAAGTTCTTAAAAACTAATAAGCATGATATTCAACTTAAAAACTCTTCTCTTGACTGGAGTCTTGTCGAGTTAAGAGAATATATGAAAACTTATCGCTACGGTCTAAAATTTCCGACATATTGGATCAGTGAATTACTTGGACGAACCTCGGTAAAAGAAGTCGATGATTTTATTAGAACTTATAACGAACATGGAGATTTAGAAAATCTTCTTCCAATAGATTATTGGATATTTAAAGATAACTTCCCAATAGCTAAGAAATCGAGGGATATCTTTATTAAAAAATTAGGCCTAGCTGACCAAAGAAATCCTCTTGCTGCCTACACAACACTTTTTCTGATTGAAAATAATATTATTAAAAAAGAATTAAGTGATCAGAATCCACAATTGAGCAAACCTGTTTTCAATCTGAAGAGGAAGTTCTTTCATGAAATGCTAAGTGCAGGGCATGAAAGCACATTTATTATTTACAATTTATTAGATATGGGCGAAGAGAAAGATGAATTTATATGGTGGTTATTACTGTGAAAGATAAATTATTTGTATATCCAACTGATACGGTTTGGGGAATAGGTGGAAGTATTTTTTCGAAACAGTGTTACGAGAAAATAGCTAAGATTAAGGGCCGTGACGAGAATAAGCCTTTAAGTGTATTATTTCCAAATGTTGAAGAGTTATGTAAGTTTGTTAGTTTTCCAGATGAATATTCAGTGGAGTGGTTAGAGAAATTCTTTAGTCTTGAATCTACCTTAGGTGTTCCTGTTGAGTGGGTTAAAGCTGAAATTCCAGATTGGGTTTGTCAGGGAAGTCCTTTTATGGCGGTCAGATGCATTTCGTCTAATGCTATTAGAGAGATTTATGAAATGATTAATGATCCTATCACTTCTACAAGCTTAAATTATTCAGGATATTCTCCAATTGTTAATGGCTTTGATGCGAGGGAGTTCTTTGAGGATCACATTGCGGATGAAGTTTTTATCGAAAATAGAGATGCCCCTTGTTCAGGGAGAGCTTCAACAATAGTTCTGTTAAAAGAAGAGGCACCTGAAATTGTTCGTGAAGGGCTATATTCCAAAGAAATATGTGAGCATCTTGAATTACTCTCAACCTGATTTTTACAAATTTAATACGGATAGCTTAGAGCTTGCGAAGTTTAGTTCTCAGTGGATGAAAGGAAGAAAAGATTTAAAGGTTTTAGATCTCTGTTCGGGGTGTGGTGTAATTGGTATTGAGTTTTTCAAAAAACATCAGTCTGTTAAAGAAATGCACTTTATCGAAAAGCAATTAGACTTCCATTCACATCTAAAAAAAAATATTGAAAATATCTCATGCGTGTCACAGATCTTTATTCAGGATTATAAAGATCATGACCGACTTGAAAAATATGACTTAATTTTGATTAATCCTCCATACTTTATTAACGGGAAAGGAAGAACTTCTCCTGATGAACGAAGACAAGTGTGTCGTAGTTTTGGTGAAGGGGAGCTAGAGTCCCTAATAGAATTTTCAAAAAGTGTTTTAAACTTTAAAGGGGAAATTCATATTGTTCATCGTGATGATATTTCCTTAAAGCTTGATTCATTTAAATTGGTCGAAAAGTTGAATGCGGCAAATCTATTTAGATTTATTCTGAATGAAGATTGAGGTCAAAGATTCTTTTAATTCAAGGTCATCTAAATCATTAAAAAGTTCATCTGCCTGGGCTTTGAGTTTTTTATATTGTGGTGAAAATTTATGAAAAATAATCTCTTCTTTAACTTCTCTTTCCTTAGGCTTATTTTTAACAAACTTGGCGGCCATATCCACTTGGGTTGTAAAGTGGTGTGAGTTGTAAATAAAGTTAATCCTAGAGATCTTTCCTTTGAGAGAATTAAATCTCGTAATGATTTTATTTTTAATTTCTTCTTCTAGAAAACCTAGTTCTTGTGAGAAAGCCGAATGATTGGTCAAAACAGTAAGGCAATTGTTTTGATTTTTCAAAGGTATTGTATACTTACCAATTCTTGGTCCAACAATTTCAGGCCATGCTTCAATTAGGGCAAAGAAGTCGAATGTTTCATTGGCAATATACTTACTCTTTGAGTAGCGAGGGTCTTTACTATATTCTTTAACGCCCCCTGTTGAGAATTGCTCAAAAATTGACTTCAAACTTGTAAACTTGGACTCTTTTTTCATGAAGTTACCTTCTAATATCATAAGTGAATTGGCAACTTTGTTTCCACAATGGTAGAAATATAGTCTATGAAATATTTCTTTTATATTGTTTTCATATTTCTAAGTTCTTGTTCAGGATATAATTTTCATTATCAAGAAAATCCTTTTGCAAGTCATGGAATTAAGACTGTTGCCATTCCTGCGTTCTTGAACAAATCTTTGGTACCAAATATCAGTGCTTTAATGACCGAAAGAATATCTACTGTTTTCTCTCAAGAAACCCCTATTAAAATTTACAGTGGAAATAGTGATAGGGCCGATGCGACTTTGATTGGTATAATTACTTCTAGTGATAGGAGAAATGATTTTTATAAAACTGATACAACGACACTTATTGGTAAAGAATTTAGTCCTGAGCTTTCTAAACGTAGAGAGTTCTATGCACCTAGTGTAACTAGTTATGAACTTACTTTGAGTTTGATACTTATTAAAAGGCCTACTCAGGAAGACCTTAAGCTGATAGATAGTGATTATAAAAAGTATCTAGATAAGCATCCAAGAGTGATATTCTCGACGTCACAAACACTCTCAGGCTCTTACACAAGAGTTCTTAATCCTAGTGATTCCCCCGATGGAGGAGGAGCAGTTAACTCGACTAAAAATAAAGAAGTTTTTAATAAGTCTCTTGACTCTTTGGCCACAGATGCTGCTACTAATTTTAAGGAGACTGTCCTAAATGCCTTCTAGCAAATGGTTTCCGTGGGACTTTTTAAAGTCTCATCCACACACTATAGATTTTAATAAAAAAGGCTTCTATGCCATACAATTTTGTGATGAATTTGTTTCTCATATTTTAATGGAGAGATTGCCAAGTGAACTTACTGATAGTGGAAACTTTTTTAAAGTAAGTGCGGCTGATTTAACTCCTGATTGGTTCGAGGAGAAGTTTCAGACAATGTCTCTCTTTGCTCAAAATGAGAGTTACTTAGTGATTGAGTCCCAAAACTTACCAGCAAAAACGAAGACATGGCTAGAAGAAAACCCTCTCTCTCTAGACGATCAGTTTCTCATTTTTTCTTTTCCAGGTACTTCTAAGGTCTATGATTCATTTGCAAAGAAGATTAATGGAGAGTTCATAAAAATAGAGGCCCCAAGGTTTTGGGAGAACCTCTTACATCTTGAGTTTATTTGTGCTCACTTTAATTTATCTCTTCCAATGAATGTTAAAAACTATCTCATTCAATCTTTAGAGAATACAAGTTATGAGTTCTTTCAGGCCGCTAGTCTACTAAACCTATACTTTCCTGGTGGTGCCAATATTCAGTTGGAATATGTACAAAAGTTAATAAGACCAAATAAGTTAGATCACTTTAGTTTGGCCTCTTCTTTTGGCTCAAAGAATAAATCTAGATTTTATAAAGTATTAACGGCGAGTGAATTAGACTTCGATCAGTTGCGTTCTCTTTTTTTCTTTATGCAGAATCATCTCTTTAAGTTAATGGATCCAAGCTACTGTGATGGTAAGAGTAGACTAAGTAAGTATGATAAAGAAATATTGTCTCACTCCAAAGCGTGGAGCGCTAGTGAGCTTCAAAAAGAAATGCATATATTTGGAGAACTTGAGTTGGCAGCAAAGTCTAAGAGCCCACTTCTTAAAAATAGATTAAGGCTAGAATACCTATCATCATTTTAAAAAAGAGCTCAAACCAAAAAAGGAACCAGCAAGGTTCCTTAAATGTAACTTAAATTTAAGTCTATAGACTAAAGCTTGTTGATTTGCTGAGCAAGTCTCGAAGTTTGTCTTGCAGCTGTATTAGCTTTGATAACACCGTGCTTAGAAAGTCTAGCTAGTAACTTTTGAGTAGTAGCTAAAAGCCCTGTAGCAGAAGCTTTATCGTTAGATTCGATAGCTGAACGAATAGCTTTTAAAGCAGTTCTTGTTGTAGTCTTTCTGATTGTGTTTCTCTCGTTTCTTACGATAGATTGTCTAGCTCTTTTCTTTGCAGATTTGTGGTTTGCCACAAGTCACTCCTTGGTATCAAAATATTCTATATTTGATGTGATACAACTTAATGCACTTCATTAATAATCTTCACAGAACATAGTTTTTAAAACATGTTTGGCCTCTTGGCAAGGGAAAACTATGGCATTGTCCATTGCTTGATAGAATTCAGTAACTTATATCGAATTTCAAACACTTATGAGTTTGTGAAATGGTGCTATTAAGCGTATGATCGGGTGGATTTTTTCATACTTTTTCAAAGGATTCTAAATGACCGATATTAAAACAATTGGTGTTGTAGGCGCTGGCCAAATGGGCAGAGGTATTGCTCAAGTAGCTGCAATGAGTGGATATGAAGTATTTGTTTTCGATATTTCTAAAGAGGGGCTTGATTTTGGTCTTCAATTTATTGATAAACAATTAGGTAGAGGCGTAGAAAAGGGAAAGTGGGACCAAGCATTTGTTGACTCTACTAAATCAAACCTGACAGGTATTACTGATATGGCGAAGCTTAATACTTGCGATCTTATTATCGAAGCAGCCACAGAAAATAAGAAAATTAAATTTGAAATCTTTAAGCAATTAGATGAAGTTGCTAAGCCCGGAGCAATTCTAGCTTCAAATACTTCCTCTATATCAATAACTGAAATAGCTGCAGTTACTAAAAGACCTGAAGCTGTTGCTGGAATGCACTTTATGAACCCTGTTCCTGTTATGAAGTTAGTTGAGACCATCACGGGGCTTGAAACAAGTGAAGCTACAATTAGCGCAGTAGAAGCTGCATCTGAAAAAATGGGGAAGACCGTTGTTCGCGCTGACGACGTTGCAGGATTCGCTGTTAATAGAATCTTGATGCCGATGATAAATGAAGCTTTTTATACTCTATATGAAGGTGTTGCTGACGCTAAAGGTATCGACAATGCGATGAAGCTAGGTTGTAACCAGCCAATGGGACCACTTGAGTTAGCGGACTTTATAGGGCTTGATACTTGTTTGGCGATTATGGAAGTTCTTCACGAAGGTTTGGGCGATACAAAGTATAGAGCTTGTCCATTATTAAAGAAATATGTCACGGCCGGAAGATTTGGGCGAAAAGTAGGTAAAGGTGTCTATGAATACTAAATTTGAAACAATCACTTTTGAAGTAAAGGACGGATTTGGCGTCCTTACGATTAATAGAGAGAAGAGCTTGAACGCCCTTAACAGTCTTGTTCATATTGAACTTAGAGATTGTCTATCTGTTTTGAAAGATAATGATTTAAAGTTAAGAGGAATGATTTTAACTGGAGCTGGCGAGAAGGCTTTTATCGCTGGAGCAGATATTGTTGAAATGAGTGAGATGACTTCAGATGAGGCCTATGACTTTGCAACTTTAGGTCAAGAAAATACCCTTTTAATGGAAGAGCTACCTTTTCCAATAATTGCATGTGTTAACGGTTTTGCTCTAGGTGGTGGTTGTGAAATGGCCATGAGTTGTGATTTTATTTATGCGACTGAAAGCGCGGTCTTTGGTCAGCCAGAAGTTAAACTAGGGCTTATTCCTGGCTTTGGTGGGACTCAACGATTATCCAAACTTATCGGCAGAGCACGTGCCAAAGAAGTTATGTACACAGGACGAAATATTTTAATAGATGAAGCTAAAGAAGTTGGTCTTGTTGTTAAGGTTTTTAAAACTAAAGAAGAAATGATTTCTGGTGCTATGGAGACTTTAAAAAAGATTTCTTTTAATTCTCCACTTGCAGTTGGACTCGCTAAACATGTAATGAATGCTGGAAATGATTTAACCAATGTTGAAGGTCTTGAAATAGAGGCCCGTCAATTTGGTGAAATATTTGGTTCTGAAGATATGAAAGAGGGAACCACTGCATTTGTTGAAAAAAGAAAACCAGTTTTTACAGGTAAATAATTAAGGAGATTATATGTTACTAAGCGATTATCAAGAAATTAGAGATATGGTTTCTAAATTTGCTGATTCAGAAGTAGCTCCGCTTGCTGCTGATATTGATAAGAATGAAAAAATTCCGGAGTCCATTGTTAAGCAACTTGGAGAAAATGGATTATTAGGTTCTTATGTTCCTGAGCAATATGGTGGAGCAGGTATGGACTATACTGCTTACTCAATTATTGTTGAAGAAATTTCTAGAGCATGTGCTTCAACTGGGGTTCTAATCTCTGCGCATACTTCTTTATGTGTCTATCCAATTTTAAATTTTGGAAATGAAGATCAAAAAATGAAATATCTTCCAAAGCTAGCGAGTGGAGAACATATAGGTTGTTTCTGTTTGTCTGAGCCCAATGCAGGTACAGATGCGGGATCTCTAACAACATATGCAGAAGATAAAGGAGACTATTATGAGATCTCTGGAACTAAGAACTTTATTACCAATGGTAAAGAAGCGAATATCGCAGTAGTTTTTGCTAAAACTTCTAAGACTGATAACTATAAGGGAATATCTGCTTTTATCGTTGAAACTGATTCGAAAGGTTTTGAAGTTATGAAGTGTGAAGATAAGCTAGGTATTAAAGGGTCTTCTACAGCTCAAATTGCTCTAGATAAAGTAAGAGTGCCTAAGGAAAATCTACTTGGTGAATATGAGAAAGGATTTAAAATTGCCATGAACACTCTAGATGGTGGTCGTATTGGGATTGCTTCTCAGGCCTTAGGGATATCTCAAGCAGCGTTTAATTACGCGTTAAAATATTCTAATGAAAGAGTTCAGTTTGGAAAACCTCTACATGCTCTTCAGGCGATTCAATTTATGTTGGCTGATATGAGTACTAAAATTGCTGCTTCGCGACTTCTCATATGGGAAGCCTCAAGACGTAAAGACAATAATGAGTCATACTCACTTCAATCTGCACACGCAAAGCTATTTGCAGCAGAATCGGCAATGTGGATAACAACTAAAGCAATCCAAGTATGTGGAGGTAATGGATATACTAAGGAATATCCAGTTGAGAGGTTTTTTAGAGACGCTAAGATTACAGAAATCTATGAAGGGACTAGTGAGATTCAAAGAGTTGTTATTGCGGCGAATGAGCTCAAAGAAATTCAGTAAAGCTTGCTGAATATTGGCAATAATGATACGAATTAAGATAGTTTAAGCTCGTTCAAATCTAGCCCTGTTTGTTGCAGGGCTTCTATTGTATAAATTGGGACAGTAATTTGTTTAAAAAGATATTGGAGAACATTGGTATGGCCAAGAAAAAGACGGCAAAGAAAGTTGCAAAAAAAGTAACAAAGAAAGCACCTGCGAAGAAAGCCGCTAAGAAAAAAGTTGCTAAGAAGACGGCCAAGAAGGCAGCGAAGAAAGTTACTAAAAAAGTGGCGAAGAAAGCTCCAGCAAAAAAAGCAGCAAAGAAAGTAGCTAAGAAGGCGGCAAAGAAAGTCGCTAAGAAAGTTGCGAAAAAGGTTGCGAAAAAGGTTGCAAAGAAAACAGCAAAGAAAACAGCAAAGAAAGTTGCTAAGAAAGTTGCAAAGAAGGCACCTGCTAAAAAAGTGGCGAAGAAAGCTCCTGCTAAAAAAGTAGCAAAGAAAGCTCCGGCCAAGAAAGTTGCAAAAAAAGCTCCTGCTAAGAAAGTAGAAGAGAAGAAAGTTTCTAAGAAGAAGGCTTCTAAGAAAGAAGCTAGTCCAGTTGTTGAAAATGATGGACAACTAGATCTTATCGAAGAAGTAAAGAAAGTTGAAAAAACTAAGAAGTCTAAAAAGCCTTCTCAAGATGAGTTAGATGATGCTAAGGACTCTCTTACAGAAGAGATCGTTGCTCTAAGCTCTGAACACTCTTTAAATGATATCTTTGCTGCAATTCAATCTATTGAATTCTTCACAGATGGTTCAGATGAATGTTTAGAGAGAAATTGTGATAACCCATCTTCTACTTCAGGTTACTGTCGTTTCCATTATATTAAAAATTGGAAAGATATTAAGAGAAGAGAGTCAATCCTTGAAGAAGGAAAGCTTCAGTTATTCATTGAGGAACTTGTAGAGAAATATCCAGCCAAATACTTGGAATCAATCTTAGAAGATCTAGTAGATGAGAAAACATTTTTTAGTGTTCTTAAGGACCTTGGAATTGACGCTGAAGAGTCTGATTTTGATGGGAATGATGACGAAGAGGGTGATGATCAAGATGTTGTTTTCCAAACTACAAAAGGTGGTGGCGGAAAAAGCTATCTCAATGACGATTAATTAAAAGATAATAAAGGCCTTACTTATGTGAGGCCTTTTTTTTTGATACTATTGAAGCTTTAAAAGTTTGTCGGCCGCTAGGTGGAGGGCCACATTCTCTCTAGAGATTTTGTAAAAGAACTTATGTCCTTTAAACTCAGTTTCTAGCCACTCTGCTTGAAAGTCACTCCAATCAGGGGTTGAGAAATAAATATCGTAAAACGCACCAATTGAGTCAACTAAATCGTCGAGCATTTTTTCTGGTTTTGTCGATGGATCTAGATCTTTTGAAATAAAATAAGTTACTGGAGTAATGCGATCATTTTCTGGGTTTATTAGACTAGTGATGAAAACAAATTCACTCGGGTATGTTGATCCGTAAACTTCAAAGACTTTTCCAACCTCTTTACAGTTACTTTGGTAGACTTCATTAAGAAGAGTTTCAACTTTCTTTGTCCATTCTTCTGGCAGGGCGATTGCTTCACAATCATGTTCTTTTCTCGATAGCATTTATTACCTCTTTGAACCTTTAGTAATGGAGATTTACACTATATAGAGGAAAGGAGCAAGTTATCTATGCGAAGCTTACTAATAGGAAATAAGAGAATAAAAGTAATTATTCATCAGAAATTAGAACCTGAAGATTCTTGGGATGAGTGTTGTTTTGAATTCAAAGAATTATCCAAAGGTGAACTTTCTCTATCTAGGCCTATAGACTCGAAGGTCTTTGATAAACTAGGTTATATAGATATCTATTTTTACATTGCAGGTAAATGGAAACAATTTAGAATTGATGATTTTGAGCCAATCTATGAGATAAATGGGCAAGACTTTATAAGAAAAATGTCCTTCGTAATTCCTGCAGATAAAGAATCTAATTTTGAAACCAATTTTCGCATTGCGAGATGTTGTTAAGACGCTGTAAGTCCTTACTAATTCTGCCCAATATGCTTTAATATCTTTAAAATTTATCATTTTAAAGGAGACTATATGTCAGTTTATATTCTATCGGGAGCGAGAACTCCAAGCGGAAGTTTTCTAGGTTCATTATCAAGCGTTTCGGCACCAAGACTTGGAGCCGCTGCAATTTCAGGGGCCTTACAGAAAGCAAATATTGATGCTTCTAAAGTTGAAGAAGTATTCATGGGAAATGTTGTTCAGGCAGGTGTTGGACAGGCGCCAGCAAGGCAGGCCGCTCTTTTTGCAGAACTTCCTCAAAGTGCACAGGCCACAACAGTAAATAAGGTTTGCGGCTCAGGACTTAAGACGATTATTATGGGCGCTCAGTCTATTATGAGTGAAGATAATTCAGTTGTTGTTGCGGGTGGAATGGAAAATATGTCACAAGCTCCGCACTTAATCATGAACTCTAGAACTGGAGTGTCAAAATTTGGTGCAGCTGAAATGAAAGACTCTATGCAATGGGATGGTCTTTGGGATGTTTATTCTGATAGACCAATGGGGAACTGTGCAGAAGAATGCGTGACAAAGTTTGGTTTTACTAGAGAAGAGCAAGATGCATTTTCAATTGAATCTTTTAAAAGAGCACAGAACTCTATCAAGGAAGGAATTTTTAAAGAAGAAATAGTACCTGTCACAATTAAGGGAAGAAAGGGAGATACTACCGTTTCTGAAGATGAAGGACCAATGAAGGCAAACTTCGATAAAATTCCTACACTCAGACCTGCCTTTGATAAGAATGGAACTATTACAGCAGCAAATGCATCGACTATTAATGACGGAGCTGCTGCAGTTGTACTGGCCGGAGAAGAGTACAAAGATCAAGCAAAGTTTAAAATTGTATCTTGGGGGTCACATGCTCAAGATCCAACTTGGTTTACTACGGCCCCTGCGGAAGCGATGAAAAAATCACTAGCTAAAGCTAATCTAAATATTACTGATATCGATCTTTTTGAAATTAATGAAGCCTTTGCTGTAGTTACGATGGCAGCAATTAAAGAGTTTAATCTTGACCATTCTAAAGTGAATATCTTTGGTGGTGGTGTAAGTTTAGGTCATCCAATAGGATGCTCTGGAACAAGAATTGTAGTAACATTAATGAATGCAATGGAAAGAAAAAAATCTAAGTATGGAATGGCCGCTATTTGTATTGGTGGTGGAGAAGCACTTAGCTTAATTATTGAAAGAATATAAAGTTTATAAGAGAGAGTTTTATGAGTACGACAGCAGGGAAGCAGGTCGCTAAGAAATCAGGAATGAGAGTTTTTAAACCAGGTGAACAACTGTTTAATCAGAACGATCATGCTGACTCTCTCTTTATAATTCAAAAAGGACAAATTCGTCTCTACATTCCTAAGGGGCGAGGATTTGTCGATCTCGCAATTCTAAGGGCCGGAGAGGTTATTGGTGAAATGGGCTACTTTGATGAGAAGGCCCAAAGAAGAAGTTGCTCTGCTGCTGCACTTGTAACGACAGAGGTTATCGAAATTTCTTATAATGCTTTTGGAAAAACTATGGAGGGATTAAACCCATGGTTTAAAACAATCATTAACACTCTTGCAGATAGATTAAGAAAGACAAATGCTAAAGTTAAAGAACTTGAGTCTAACTCTGTAGGTAGAGGAACAGATGGTAAAGTCGGAGAGTATGTTTTCTTTCATACTCCAGATGTAACAAGGTTTCTTTCAATGTTCTATCTTGTTATGAAAACACATGCGGAGCTAAAAGAATCTAAAATGGAGATTCATCTAAGTAAGCTCAAGTTTTATATGTTTGATATTTTCAATTTAGCAGAAGTAAAATTTGAAGAATTTTTAAGAATGTGTGTTGAGAATAGTTTTGTAGAACTTGCAAATGATCCTGATGGCTTTCCAAAGCTAATTAGAGTTGCAAATATTGATCAGTTTAGACAAATGGTTGTCTTCTTTAATACTCAGAGAATTACTGAAGATTCGAAGAAGATCATCATTTCATCTAGATGCGAAAAGCTTCTAGGTGCAATCCTTAATCAATTTGCATTGGCGGGAGTAGATAAAGAAAAGTGGCAAGCGGATATCTCTGCGATTTTAGAAGACTTCGCCTCTAAGAATATTAGAGTATCTGATGAAGATATTAGGGACGCTGTTAATTGTGGATTCTGTGAAGATATTTTAGTTGATAATGGTAAGCTGACTTCAGTTATTCATTACTCTAAGCTTAAAAAAGTTTACCCTTCTATTCGCATGATGAATGCTGTTAAAAGAGTAAACGAAACAAAGTCATCTCATTAATTTAATTTCCTGAGGTGTTAAATCGAACATTACAGCTCTGACTATTACTATATACAGAGTCAGAGTCTAGCCTAACAAAGTAGCCACTTTGATAATTTCCAGGTGTCTTTGCAGAGAAATCACTAGGCGAGTTTATTTTAATATTCTTATTAGAAGAATACTTAGGATTTCCTCCACCGTCTTTCTCAAGAGTCCATTTACTATTAGATAAAAGGTTTCCATCTATATAAACTTCTATAGAACTCTCTAGAGGCTTACTAGGAAGATGGCAGTAGCCATAGTAATCTTTAGGGGCTTGATATGTCACACTTAAACAACTTGGAAAAGTTACTTCTGCATCTCCACTAAGCTGTATCATATGCCCTGTATAAGGTTCACCAGCAGATGGATAGTATCTTGTATTTTGATTGGTTCTTTTTCCAATATAGCTGAACCCATTAGTTCCGCCTTCTGGTATTTGCGTACCATTATCTCTGGTAACGACAATAGTACTTGAATCTAGCTCAACCTCGTTCCCTGCAACAGGCCAATAGTTATATTTGTGCTTAACAACTTGATCAGCTATCACACTATTAACTTGGTCAAAGATGTTGGCATAGTTTCCATTACAAATGTCAGTATAGTCTGTTTGTACATAACCTTGATTGGAAGCTATGTTTTGAGACATTGTTCTATAGACTTTGTTGGCCTCAAAATATGATTGGCAACCATATGAAGGAGCAATAGATAAAAATCTCATCATTGATGAATTTAGAGTAGGTGCACCTGAGCAATTAGAGCTATACATTGACTGAGAGTTTCTAAGGGAACTTCCCGAGTAATTTCCTTTTATACAAAGTAGATCGTGAGAAATAGCGTTTGCATATGAAATTTTTTGAGAGTTTGTCGCTCCATAATTTCCGCTAACAAAGGAGTTATCATCTTCATTAGACATTAGGATGATGACAGTATAAGCGTTCTGTCTGAAGACTCCATTTGAGATATTCGTTCTTAGTAGGTCTCTTGCTCTCTTTGCCCCTGATTCTGAATTTCCTGAAACAGAAGGGAATGATGATATTACTGATGATGCATTATCTTTAGATACGACAGTTGTTCCACTTGGCATTAATCCTGATCTTGAAAAGAAATAGGTATTTGAGTTACCACTTCCAATTAAAGGGGCCATGAGAACCTGATAATCAAATCGATCTGAAATATAGTTAATGGTATTACTTAGTGCATTCTTTGTGCTATTTGAGATGAAACGCGTCGAGGTTGAATTGTCCCAAATAAAAAGTAAATCTACTGGTGGTCTAATCAAAGTATAGTCAGAGCAAATTGAAGTGTTGCCAGTTTGAATAGGATTTGTGGAAATTTGAGAGTTTTGTTTTCCTACACCAAATTGCTCTGCACCACATGAAACGAGTAGTAGTGATACGAGAAACAAAGTCCACTTATTCATTTTTCTTAGCATATAAACCTCAAAACTAATATTTTACTTTAAGTTAATCGGTGAGTAAGGGGGAAAACTTGAGTGATTACATACAGCTTAGTGGTAACTAGGGAAAATTTTTAGCGTATATGTCCACATTTCAACAGGTTAAAATAGAAAGAAAAAGAATAGATATGGAGATGTAAATGACCAGTTGGTATTATGTAGAAGGCAAGGATAGAGTGGGTCCAGTTGATGAGCAGGAGCTCTCGAACCTACTTGAAAGTGGGACACTTGACTCCGAAAGTTACATATGGACAAAAGGTTTTGATAATTGGAAGAAATTTTTTGAGGTTGAAGAATTATCTCACTTATTAAGTTCTGAAAGTGATGAAGAGGAACTTCCTCCTACGCAAATGAATTGGGAATCAATTTCAAAGAATGAGAAGATATTCTTAATCAAGGTAGGAATTGATAGAGGATCAGAAGAGGTTGAATATGGTCCGTATTCTCTAAGTGAATTATCACAAGCATTTAATGAAAAGAGAATAAATGAGAAAACTCTTCTCTTCGTTCCAGGAAGAATGGATGAGTGGATTTTCTTAGCTGATATGCCAATTTATGAAAGCGTATTCAATACTCTTCCTCCAGTTATTGATGAAATAAATAGAAGAAAGAATAATAGAAAACCTTTCGTTGCTAGAATGTTCTTTCATGACGAACAATTTCTGTTTGAAGGTGTATGTCGTGATATTTCCATTGGTGGGTTGCAGATTTTGGTTCCTCAGTTTCCTGGAAAGGTTGGAGATGAGGTTTCTATGAATGTTCACCCTGACAATTCTGATTATTCATTTACTGCCAAAGGGGAAATTGTAAGACTCCTCGAAGGCGGGCAAGGCTTCTCATTACGTTTTCTTGATCTTAGCAGTGAAGCAAAGAAGTCCATCGAAAGCTATGTTACCCGAAGCTAGTAAGAATCTAGCTCATTTAGATATAAACTCTTATACTGTTGAATCCTCAACTGGTAACGAGAGTATTTATATAAAAGAATGGAAGTCTAAGCTTCAGACAAAAGTGGAACAACACTTTATTATACTACATGATATCTGTGATCACCATGGCCGATATGAACCCCTTGCGAGTGGACTTTGGGAATTATTCTCAGGAAAAATTCATATTACTTTTATGGACTTTAAAGGACATGGATTAAGTTCAGGTAGTCGCTCATATATCAAAAATATAGATGAGTACGTAGAAGATCTAAATAATTTAATTGAAAATGATGATAATTACCATTTAAAGAAAACCATCATTGGGCAAGGGCTAGGAGGTCTTGTTGCTCTTTCATATATTGAAGCTCATGAAGATAGGATTAAGGATCGTATAAAAGGTGTTATTTTAAGTAATCCACTGCTTTTTCTAAATCTTGAACTCCATCAGCTAAAAGATCGTGCTTTAAAATCTATTAATAAGTATGCTGGAAAAATGAGATTCCCCTACCATATTGATGGAAAAGAAATGACAAAGGATCAACAAAGGTACGAGAACTATAACTCTGACCCACTTGTTAATCACTATATGTCGATTTCTCTTGTCGAAGAAGTTATTCGTAAAAGTAGAAGTTTAATAGATTACTCATACTATTTAGATTTTCCTGTTTTAATGTTATTAAGCAAGAATGATTTCCTTGTGAACTGTGAGAAAAGCTCATTATTTCTCAAGGGAATGCCTAAGGAGCTAGCTTGTGAAAAGAACTATTCTCATTCCAGGCATGACCTCTTTAATGAGAAAGTTAGGGACAAGGTATACTTAGATATATATAATTGGGTATGTGAAACTTTTTAGGAATTTTATGAAGAATTTAGCTACTATATTTTTATCTCTTTTGTTCTTATCTTCTTGTTCTTTAACAGGAAAGAACTTCATCCAGACTGATGATTTTAAGCTATATGGTGGCGCAACAAGCGGAGATAGATGGGATGAGGCCTTAGTTTTTAAAAGAGCTTCGTGGTATTTAGAGGTTACTCTCATTTTTGATGCTCTCTATGCTGAGATCACACCCGAATCTAAATTCTATAGTTGGTTTTCTACGGCAGAAAAGGTTAGTCTTAAGAAGTGTGAGAAAAGCTTCTTAACTTTATTCTACTCTAAGAACTCTGATAGAGTTTCAAAAAATGATTTCATTGCCCAGGCCAAGAGTACTGGTTTAGATCAAATCATTGTTAATGACTTTAAGAAGGCACTAAAGCTGCACCCTCAATATATAGCAAATTCTTTTCAGTTATATGATGTATCTGTTTTTTGCAGAAGAGATAATGCTACAAAACCACTTAAGATTGAGTTTCCTAACTTTGATCCAGTGTTCTTATAAATAACTAGATGGTTTAAATGTCTGTAATTATTGATTACCGCCTATGGGGGTAGTCTATTTTTATTTAAAAAGAAAACACTCAAGATTCATTCAAATTATCCGATACTATTAACTAGAAGAATACTTAATTTCTAAACAAGCATGGAATAAGTTGTGGAAAGAGAACGTTTTGGACGATATTTAATTTTAGATCACCTAATAGATGGTGGTATGGCAAAGATTTGTCGTGCAAGGTTTTTAGGTGAGCAAGCTGATAAGGTCGTTGCAATAAAAATGGTTCAGCCACAATTTTCTAAGGATGAGAACTTTAGAATCATGTTTATGGATGAAATTAAGACGACTTTTGGACTCCTTCATCCAAATATTGTTCAAACATATGACTATGGTATGCATAAAGACCAATTGTTTGTTGCAATGGAATATTGTGATGGAAGAAATTTAAAAGAGTATCTTGATAAACTTAAAGAGAGAAAATTTGTATTTCCTGTTGAAATCTCTGTTTATATTATAACTCAAGTTTGCCAAGGTCTTCACTATTCACATACTTTGACAGACAAGCTAACGGGAAAAGATCTACAAATTATTCACAGAGATATTTCTCCTCACAATATTATGCTCACATTCGACGGTGCTATTAAAGTTATAGACTTTGGTATTGCTAAGACAGAGACAAATTCTGAAGCAACACAGGCCGGAACAATTAAAGGAAAACTTTCTTATCTTGCACCTGAGTATTTAGAGGGGCACGAATTAGATCCTCGTTATGACGAGTTCGCTGTAGGGATTACATTGTGGGAAATGTTATGTTCTAGAAAGCTATTTAAGGCGTCTAATGACTTAGCAGTTTTAAAGAAAATTCAAGAATGTAAAGTACCAGCACCATCGAGTATCAATCCTAATGTACCAAAAGAGTTAGATGAGATTGTTCTTAGGGCGCTTAGTAAAGATAGAAATAAAAGATTTGAAAACCTTGATCAATTAAATAGAGCACTTATTAAGTTTCTCTATTCAAGCTATCCTGATTTTAACTCTTCAGACTTAGGCTTTTTTGCAAAAGAGTTATTTAAAGAAGAGATAAAGAAGGATAGAGAAAAACTATTTGAATTTGGTAAAATTGATTTAAAACCATATTTGGATGACTTGAAGAATGAGCAAAATGGTGGAGGAAATCAATCATCTGCCGACTCTAGCGAAGTTTCTAGTAGTTCGTCTCAATCTGACAAAGATAGAAAAGAAGAGCAAGTTCTTGATTTTGGATTCGAAGAAGAAGTTCCAGCAACAAGAACAAGAAGTAGAGTTAGAGGAACAAAAGTTAAGGCTGGAGGTACTTCAGCTGGTGTTAATATAGATGAAAAGTTTGCTCATTTAAAGGAAGGAACAAGAGAGTTAAAAGTTAATCCTGCTAGGGCCAAAAATACAGAATCAGATGAAAGTAGAAGTACTCAATCTAGAAGAGTTGATGCAACAAAAACAGTAAGACGGAAGTCAAGTGGTACTAAGACAGGAACAAGACAGGTAAAGATAAAGAAGACTAAGAGAAATCCGTTTGGCAAAGTTGCTGCTCTTCTTATATTAACTTTTACTATTGGTCTTGGTTATCAAAACCTAGATTTAGTTATGGGGATCGCTGGAATTGAGCTAGAAAAGCCAAAAGAAATAGTAAATAGAGTTCCATCCTCCAATGAGACAAGTTCACGTGAAAATAAGATGGCTCAAGTTATAGGAACTAAGAAGGGAGAAGTCTCTTTAGTATTAAAAGGTTTTGATAAGCATAAGCAAAAGGTTTTTGTTGATGGGAAAATGGTTAAGGTCGATTTTTTAAATGCTATTAAAGTTACTGAAGGTGAAACTCATTGGATTCGGGTCGAGACTAGTGGTAAAAAGCATTTTATAAAAAAGGTAAATTTTGAAGGAGGCTCAACTGAGGATATCGAAGTTGAAGATACGAATTATCAAGCCTATGGATACCTGAAGATGTCGAGAAATTGTGCAAGAGGGTCAATTAGCTTTAATTTGTTTGGCGAACCAAGAGTTGAGAAGCTACCATTTAGAGGACGTAGAGGAATCCCTTTCCCTGTAGAAGCAGTAGCAGATGGAAGTGGAAGACCTACTACTCATAATATCTACTATAAAATGGAAGGTCAGAATATTGAGCGAAAACTAAGTTTTGATCTTGGTGAAGATTCAGTAATTGATTTCTGTGAGATGATTCTTTAGAAAAAATAAATGAGTAATTGTAAAATTACTCATTATCTTCATTTCTCTTGTTTTGCTTAAAAATATTATTCTTTCTCATACTAAGAAGTCTAAGGATTTCAGAAGCTGTTTCTTCAATTGCCTTTCCTGTTACATTAAATATTGGCCAACGTTTATTTTCTTTAAAAACCTCATTTGCCCATTCTAACTCTTCTATAACTTTACTCTGATCGGCATAGTCTCCTGTATGCGTACCTGCTCCAAGAGTGTCGAGTCTTTTCTTTCTAATCTCGAGTAATGCGTCGGGATCAATTGTTAAAGCAAATATCTTTCTTTGATCAATACTAAAGAGATTTTCAGGAATGACAGTTCCTTTAACTAGAGGAACATTTACAACCTTCACTCCGTGCTGACTCAGATAAACTGAAAGAGGTGTTTTTCCAGTTCTCGATATTCCAACTAAAACGACATCTGCTAGACTTAAGGTTTCAAGATTTCTTCCATCATCGTGATTTAGAGTAAACTCCATCGCTGCGACTCTGCTAAAGTATTCATCATTTACGGCATGAAGAAGACCTGGCTCTGACTTCGGCTCTTGTTCAAAGTAATTCGAAAATGCGGTTAGGGCAGGTCCTATAAGATCTAGTGCTCTTACATGTCTATTTCGTGCGACAACACCTATGTAATCTCTCAACTCACTTGTCACGATTGTATATATGATAAGATCGTGATGAATTGCAGCTTCTGTAAAAATCGCATCGACTTGATCATGAGTTCTAACGTTTTTAAATCGAGTAAAGAATACTTCTCTATTTGGAAACTGAGTCATAATTGCTCTAGAAATTGCTGTCGCAGTCTCTCCCGTTCCATCTGATATGATAATGATCTTTAGTTTTCTTGGTAAGCTACTCATATATTCCCTTTAAGTATTTAGCTTTGAATAAAAATCTGGGCATCTTCAATTATTTTAGAACGATCTAAGATAGGGTGGTAAGATTTTTTTGGAACCACTTTCTTAAAAAATGTTCTTTGAGACTTTGCAAGCTGCCTAGTTGAAATTGCCATTCTTTCAATATATTCATTCTGATCTTTAAACTCATTGTTTAAAAATTGAATTGTTTCTTTATACCCGATTGATTGTAGAGGCTTTTCATTTCCTGTAAATCCATTTGTTAATAAATCTCTAACCTCATTTATAAGTCCATCTTTAACCATTTGATGGCATCGATTCAAGATAATATTCCAATGCTCCTGTTTATCTAAGTCAAGGTATATATGGTGCAAAGAATAATTCTTAAGCCTATTTATTGAAAAGTCATAAGGAGAGTTCTCATCGTGCTTTTTCTTTTCATCACTTATAGGACAATTATTTTGAATGAAAAATTCGTAAGCTCTAATATTTCTATAATGGTCATTTTCGTGAAGATTATTATAAGAGCTAATATCGTTCTTTTTTAAAAAATCTCTAAAAAATTGAATACCTTCTTGTTCAAATATTTTTTGAGAATCATTCCTAACTTTATCCGAGATAGGTTGACTTTCATACATACCCTTAATAAATGCCCTTAAGTAGAAAGCCGATCCACCTACAAAAATAGGGCAAATACCCTGATTCGTTAAATTCTCTAAAAGTTTATCGGCCATATTAATAAAGTCAGAAGCATTTATAGGCTCTTTTGCTGAATTCATGCCAACGAAGTGATGCTTGCAATTACCCATTTCTTCTTGAGTTGGCTTTGCTGTTCCAATACTTAATTCTTTATAAAAAACGAGGGAATCAAAATTAACAATTTCACTAAGGCAATTGTTTTCATTTAAGTGACGGCAAAGGTTTATACTGGTTGAAGTTTTTCCTGTTGCTGTAGGTCCTGAAATAAAAAATATTTTATTCTGTTTCATTTAAATAACTTCGCAAGGTTACTGGAGTCTAAAGAAACTGCTGCCTTTTGCTCTAACATATCGATTATTGAAATATTTTCGATTATGGAGAATATCGTATTTTCAGATAGGAAGAAGTTATCGAAAATTACAAGTTTAGTGGTATCAAGTAAGAAACTCTCAAAGTTATCTTCATTTAATTTAACCTTCTCACATAGTACGAGTAAATCACTGAGAACTTCTCTTACATTATATGAGTCAAAACTTGTTGGAATTGTTCTTAAAGCAAAAGTCGACTCATCCAGCTGATCAATTTCCAAGCCACAGTCTTTTAGAAAAGAGAGATTCTTCTTTATAGATAAATTTAACTCGAATGGCTCACTTATTAGTAAGGGAGTGGTCAAGCTCTCCTCATAAGGATAATTTCTCTTCCAGTCTGATATCCATTTTTGAATGAAAATCTTATATGAGTCGATAAGGTATGTTTGGTGAGCTTGATTATTTTGTAAGATTAAATAGCGTGAATCAAGACGTGTTAAAGATTGAGTACTTTGTGTTGATTTTTGATTGTGCCTATCTCCTAGATCATTAACGTTAAATACTGTTGATCGATTCGGTTTAAAATAAGAATCTGAGTGAGCTGAATACGTTTGGAATGGACTATTTGAAAACATCTGCAAGCTCTGATCTCTTTGATCTTCCTGTGAGATTAAACTCTCTTGAGTAGGCATTTGCGCAGCGTTTTCAGAAATAAACTTTTTAATACTTGCCGAAACGACAGAGAGGACAATATTTGATTTAAAGAACTTTACTTGGGTCTTATTGGGATGAACATTAACATCAACCTGGGAAGGAGGAACTTCAAGCATGACACAGTAATGGCCACTTTCACCAAATGGCCATGCTTTCTCCATATTTCTCATGATAGTCTGGTGAATCTGTCTATCAGTAAAGAGTCTCCCATTAATAAATAGGTACTGCTGCTTTCCTGCATTTCCTTTACTCGTTGCCTTGGCCGTATATCCCTTAACTTTGTGATCTTCGTACTCACCACTAAAGAAATGAAGGTCTTTGTTTGAAGCATTTTTAGGAAAAAGTATTTGTGAAATGCGCTCAGCAGACTTTGACTCGCTTACGGGGCGATAGATTTCTCTTTCTTTATCATCCCATTTTACTGAAAAGTGTACACTGGGATTTGTTAAGATGAATGCATTTACAATTCTCTTAAGAGCGTTTTTCTCACTCGTCTTAGACTTTATAAACTTTAGTCTAGCAGGAGTATTGTAAAAGAGATCTTTAATGAAGATTGAAGTACCTGACTTCTTTCCAGTTGCCTGGGTATGTGATTTTTCTTGAGCTCCGTGAATTACGATCTTTCCTCCATTTGAAAGATCATCACTAGGATACGAGACACATGTTATTCTGGAAATTGCTGCCATTGAAGCTAAAGCTTCACCTCTAAAACCATAGCTACCAAGATTATAAATATCTTCAAAACGAGAAATCTTTGATGTTGCATGTCTACAAAACGCGTAGGGTAGGTCTTCAAAGTACATTCCTTTCCCATTGTCCTCAATTGCTATGAGGTCTAGACCATTTTCAAGTAGAGTAATTTTTATTTGAGTTGAACCGGCATCAAGAGAGTTTTCGAGCAGTTCTTTAACTAAAGAGGCCGGTCTTTCTATTACTTCTCCGGCCTTGATTTGATCAATTAAATGTTCGGGCAAAAGGTTTATTTTATCAATTCTTTCACTTTGAATCATTGCGCTCGATAAAAGTTAACCTGGTTTCTTCCACCTTGTTTAGATTTGTAAACGGCTTCATCTGCTCTTTTAAAGAGGTCTGTTCCAGTTGTTACGCCTTGTCTGTAATCTGAAACTCCAATGGAAGCTGTTACAGGAAGTATTTTTCCTTCATAGTTAAAGTCATGTACTTCTACTAGTTTTCTAAGTCTCTCTGCAATTTCAAAGGATTGTTTTAAATTTGTCTTTGGTAGAAGAATTACAAATTCTTCTCCACCATACCTTGCAAAGGTATCTAAATCTCTAACACCATTATTTCGAATGAGTCCTGCCAGTTCCTTTAACACAAAGTCTCCTGCGTCGTGACCGTAGTTATCATTCAATGATTTAAAATGATCTAGATCAAAAACAATAAGAGATAGTGGGTCTCCAGTTACTTTAGACTTTTTAACTTCTAGTTCACACTTATTGTTGAAGTATGTTTTATTAAAACAACCAGTGTGTCCGTCAGTATTAGCTTCGAGACTTAACTTATCGTATGTTAATCTTTCAGGATCACCTTTAGGTAGAAACTTAAGGGCCATACTACCAAGCTTGATCATATCGCCTTTATTTAAAGTAACTTCTCCCTCTATTTTCTTATTATTTAAGAATGTTCCATTTTTTGATCCGGTGTCTTGTACTGTCCATTGGTCAGAGCCTGCATCAACTAGTTTAAAATGGTAGCGGGAGATTCCGTTAAACTCTAGAGGAATAGTGTTGTCGGCATTTCTACCGCAAGATATTTCAGGCAAGTTTAAATCGAAAAGTGTTCCATTTAAATCTCCACCTACAACAAGTAAAGCTGCTGGTTTTTGAGCAGCTTCAGTTTCTGCTGAAGCAAGTGCGGCCTTAATGTCTGTTAAAACAACTGTTGAATCATCACTCATACAAATACCTTTCTTATCATTAAAATTTTGGGATTAGTGCTAAAAACTCTATAATTTTATCCCTATCGGTTATTTAATACAATAGGTTACACTAATTACCTTTCCTGATAATAATACTCAATTTTTCTCTAGTTTTTGATAAGCGTAAACCTTACCAAGCTCAACTCCAGGTTGATCAAATGGGTTGATATTTAAATAATTCCCCATTAGTGCAGTCAATGACTCAAAGAAAATAATGAGCTCGCCCATAGAAGCTGCATCGTTTTGATCAATCTTAAAGTGTATAAAAGGTCTTCCCATTTCTTTCAAGGCCATTATTGTACCATATAACTCGGCCTTCATAAGTTCTACTAAACTGTGGTTGTTCAACTTCTTGAATGATGGAAAGTCTATAGATGAATTTAGTTTATAATCAGTATTAAAATTTTCGACTTCCAACAAAAGAAGGCACTTATCTAGAGGTCCTTCCATAAATAATTGCATTTGAGAATGTTGGTCAGTAGCACCGTATCCTGGAATAGGAGTTAGGCCTGTAAAAATCTCTTCGCCTTGAAGGTCATTTTTCTTTCCTAAGCTCTCTGCCCATAATTGAACAAACCAAAAACAAAAGTCTCTTAGCTTAGATGAGTATGGCATAAAGACAGTTTGATTAATTTCAAAATTCTTTAAGTCATAGAGGTAGGAAGCTGTGTTTAGTAGAGGGTTATTCTCTACATTTTCATCTAAGCAGTATTGACATGCTTTAGATGCCCCTTGCATTAATTGTTTAATATCAATGCCCGCAAAGAGAGCTGGAAACATACCAACTGGTGTTAAAACGCTGAATCTTCCTCCAATATTTGAAGGAATAGAAAGAGTTGGGATATCAAGTTGTTTACCTAGATCCAATAGAATACTCTTTTCTGGGTCAGTACAGAAAACAAATTTCTTACTCCATTGATCTTGGGAAAGCCCTTTTTCCTCTAACCAGTTGATAATGATACTCATGCCTGCAGTTAACTCAGCCGTACCTCCTGACTTGGAGACGAAGTAGAATAAAGCATTTTCAATATTAACTTTTTCAAGTTGATCACTGATTCTTTCTGGATCAATATTATTAATAAAAGTAAAGTTCGTCTTATTTTTAGATAATGCTGAGATAAGCATTTCTGGTCCAAGAGAACTCCCTCCAATTCCAACATGAACAAACTCTGTAATATGTGCGAATTTTTTATGAAGCTCTATTGAACTTTGAAGAAGTTCTTCATTCTTTGGTAGGTGAAAGAAGCCTGAACTTGGATCATTAATAATTTCTTTAAATGCTACAAGTTTGCTTTTTAAAAAGTCTGTAGCAAAAAGGTTTTCTTCTTTTTCAAATGGACTAACTCTTTCTATTTTCATTTCGTATACTCTTTTTTAAGACTTCTTCCAATGACCACTTTTTGAATTTGATTAGTACCTTCGACAATTTGTAGAACCTTAGCGTCTCTCATAAATCTCTCAACAGGGTATTCGCTAGTGTAGCCAACTCCACCAAGAATTTGTACTGCATCAGTAGTCACTTTCATCGCTGTATCGGTGGCCTTAAGTTTTGCCATGCATGCTACTTTTTGATTCTTATGTCCACGGTCATAATTTTTGGCAGCTTCTTCTACTAAGAGTCTTGAGCACTCAATTTCAGTTGCCATTTCTGCCATCATAAATTGTAGGCCTTGGAATTCAAAAATAGGTTGATTGAATTGTTTTCTTTCGAGGGAGTACTTTACTGCTTCATCCAGTGCTCTTTGAGCTAGACCAACGGCAATTGAGCCAATCGTTATTCTTCCTTTATCAAGAGCGGCAAGAGCAATTTTAAAACCGAAGCCTTCTTCTTTTAATAAATCTGAGTCTGAAACAAAGCAGTTCTCAAAAATGAGTTCTCTTGTTGGTGAGACTTTCCATCCCATTTTCTGTTCTTTTTTTCCGTATGAAAATCCTTGTGCTCCATCTCTGACTATGAATGCTGAAATTCCTCGATGTCCTTCTTCACCAGTTCTGGCCATAACAATATAGGTCTTTGCAATTCCTCCGGAAGAGATCCACATTTTGGTACCATTTAGTATATAACCACCTTCAACTTTTTTAGCAGTAGTTTTGAGTGCCGCTGCATCCGAACCTGAGTGAGATTCTGATAATGCAAATGCTCCAATTTCTTCACCGCTAGTTAAGCTTGGTAAATACTTCTTTTTTTGTTCTTCTGTCCCAAAATCGTTTAATATTGATTGAGACATAGTTGAAACGGAAAGAGTTACTGCATAAGAAACTGATGATTTAGCTATTTCACTAAGCACAACACATAAGTCTTCGTAACTAAGGCCAGCCCCGCCATATTCTTCAGGTAGCGTAACCCCTGCAAGACCTAATTCTCCAATTTTATTATAGATATCCATTCTAAAGTTTTCACTTTTATCATCCTCTTCCATATGAGGTTCAATAACATCTGAACAAAATCGGACGAGTTGGTTTTTTAGTTCAAGTTGTAGCTCACTTAACACTAGCTTCTCCTAAATAAATAAAATGAATAAGTTGAGCGATACTATCAAATATAGGTAGGAATTAGCAATATTGGGCCTTTAAATGCTGATCGATATGAGGTGTTGCATGGCGTTCCATTCTGGAGGGATGTAAGTTTATATTATAATTAGAATATTTGTTTGAAATTTAATGTTAAATTGATTTTGTTTCGACTTTATTTGTATTACTATTGCTGAATGAAATACATTATTTATTTTGCGCTAATTGTCTTTCAAATCAGCGCATCTGCGGAACATTTAACAGCTGCTATTTTTGATATACCTCCTTGGGGAAGCGTCGATAAAAAAACTGGGAAAATAGTGGGAATTCAGCAAGAGATTATTAAGATCATCTCTAGTGATCTTAATCTGCCAATAGATGTGAAACTACTCCCTTATAAGAGAATGATGAATTCGCTACTTGTAGGAGAGAGTGACTTTGGTGTTTTCTATAGAAATGAAGAGCGAGATGAGAAGCTAGTTCCACTAGTGCGGTGGGGAGAGTTGGATATTATTGTTTTGCCAGTAAAAAGCGTTAAGATAACTGACTATAAGTCCCTTTCAGGTCTTCAGGTTGGAGTCAGGCTTGGTGGGAAATTTAATGATAGATTTGATGCAGACTCCAAAATTACAAAAAGAAGTTGTATCAATTATTCTAAATGTATTGAGCGTTTGAAAAACGGAAGAATTGATGCAGTAATTGGAACTGCGGCCACATTATATTATGAAATTGAAGCTCAAGGACTAAGTGTTGAGCAATTTGGAACACCTTACTTTATTGGTGTTAAAGAAGATTGGTTACATTTTTCTAAGGCTTCAAAAAATAAAGCTTTGATGGAAAAATTAAAAAAGTCTGTTGAAAAGAATATTAATAATGGAAAGTTTGGAAAGGCATTTTCTAAATATCTTCCTAAGAAATGGAAGCATCAGTAGTTAGATGTACCGAGTCCATTTTCATGAACTCGGATAAGGTATTTACTTATTTAGCTCTAGAAGCTTCTTAGCGATGATCATAATCATAACTTCATTTGTTCCGGCGCCAATTTCGTTTAGCTTATTATCTCTCATCATTCTTTCTACTGGGAATTCTCTAGAGTAGCCATATCCACCGTGTAGTTGGATAGCGTCTAAAGCAATTTTTGTGGCCATTTTTGGTATTTGAAGTTTGACTTGAGCTGCAACCACTGGGCCTTTCTTTCCATCGTCATATTCTTTTGCAACAGTGTAGAGAAACCTTCTCATCATTTCTGTCTCTGTTGCCATTTCGGCAATCATCTTTTGGATCATCTGGTAGTTACCAAGACTTTTTCCGAATTGCTCTCTTTCACCAGCATATTTAATACATTGATCTACACATGCCTGTGCGATCCCTAGTGAGATTCCTGCAATAGTAATTCTCTCTAGCTCAAGATTTTTCATCATATGATAAATAGAATCACCTTCATTTCCAACAATCGAAGAAAGTGGAGCTTTACAGTTTTCAAATACTAGCTCTCCTGTTGGAGAGGCACGCATACCCATTTTATGGATTGGCTTACCAACTGAAAAACCTTCTGTTCCTTTTTCAATGATAAAAGTGGAAAGGTTCTTTCTATCTTTACCTGTTCTTGTATAGACGTAAGCAATGTCTGAGTACTGTGCATTTGTGATCCACATCTTTGTACCGTTGATTAGATAGTGGTCTTCTTTTTTCTCAGCTTTCGTTTGAATTCCCACTGCATCCGATCCGTATTCTGGCTCACTCATTCCCATACATCCAATATGTTCACCTGAGATGAGTTTTGGTAGATACTTTTCTTTTTGAGCTTCACTTGCATTATTTTGAATATTATTTACACAAAGAATTGAATGAGCAAGGTAGCTTAGAGTGGATGAAGCACAGGCCTTTCCAAACTCTTCCATAACTATAGTCGCCGCCACGGCACCCATTCCTGCGCCACCATATTTAGGATCGGCAGTTATACCTAGAACACCGAGCTGTCCCATTTTTTTAAAGGCATCAATATTAAAACTTTCATTCGTATCATGCATTTCTGCAACGGGCGCGAGCTCATTTTTAGCAAAGTCAGCGCACAGTTCTTTAATTTGTTTTTCTTCTTCAGTAAAAAACCACATAGTGGGTCCTTTTGTTTGGATTGTGAATTGAGGCGTAATTTATATCAAATTCTAAGAATGTCTGACAACTGAACAATTGGCACGTTTGATGTGGCGCGTTTTTTTGAATGAAAACAGGGCTTGTTTTATTTCTAGATCATTTTATACTAAGTAAAAGGATTTATTATGTATATTCGTTTTGTTGAAGATTTTTTAACTAAAGATCAATGTAATCAATTGATATCAAAATATAACTTAGATAAGCATTTATCTGATATTGATACTCGCAAAGTTCAAGATAGAGATAAGACAATCAGAGAATTGTACTTAAAAAGAGATGATCTTTCTCAAGATTGGTCAAATGATTTAGAGTCGCTAGATTTAAAAATCTCAACTGAAATAGAAAATTATTTGGAACCATTATTTAATTATCGAGAGGACTATAATTTTAGTCATGGCGTCTTTTGGGAGCAAAGGGTTGGTGAGTTTTCTCCTGAGCACTTTGACGCTCCTTTTGTTTATGATGGGGCAAATGATATCCATCAAAGAGATTTTCTTGTTTTACTTTATTTGAATGAAAATGAAAGTGGAGGTGAAATAATCTTTCCACTTCAAAAACAAGTTTTTAAACCTACTACAGGTTCACTAATAATTTTTCCTACGAATCAATTATTTCCACATAAAACTACGCCGCCATTAGATCAGACGAGATATTTAATGAGGTTCTCATATTTTCTAAATGTTGAAAAAATTGCTTCAGCACAAGGCTATGTGACATCGAAAACAAAATCTTCTCAACTATCATAGAAGTAGGTTGAGAGAATAAAAATTTAAGCTATACGTAATATTGGAGAAATAATAATGCCTACTGTTTTAAAAAGTATATCTATAAACTCTACAAATGGATCTGTCACAAATTGGACAACTGGTAATGATCTCGCATTATCTTCGACTAGCTCTAACTCCGTGACAGGAAGTTTTATTGCAGAGAAAGTATGGAATTCTGTTTGGAATGATGTTGCTGACTTTCAATTACTCATGGGGGATCTTGAGTACGGAAAGTGTTACGTCGATACAATAGAAGGGGCAATGATCGCGGATAAGAGATGCCAAAAGTCAGTAATTGGAATTGCTTCAGATACTTTTGGTTTTGGAGTGGGTCAAGGGCGCTATCCTAAAGAGGTTCCAATAGCCGTTGCCGGTTGGGTTCTTGCTTATGTAGATAAAGAATATGAGTGTGGAACTCCTTTAACAAATGATGAGAATGGATTCTTGACAGAAATGACTCTTGAGGAAAAGAGAGATTACCCAGAACGCATTGTTGGCATTTATAAGAAAAAAGAAATCGCTGAAAGTATTAGTTCGGAAACGGTTAGAATTGAAGTGAATAATAGACATTGGGTAAAGGTAAAATAGGCTTATGAATAATAAAGGTTTTTCTCTTGCAGAAGTTGTTGTTGCCGCAGGCTTGCTAGGAGTCGTTTCTCTTGGCGTAATGAGGCTTGTAGATAATATGATGAAGTCTCAAAAAACATTTGAAACTCAATCTGAAGTTACCTTGGTCACCAATGGAATAGCTCAAACGTTAACAAATGAAAAGGCTTGTGAGAATACATTTACAGGAATTAATCTTGCTGCAAATACTAGTGTAGGTAGTATTCAAAATTCAAATGCAGCTGATGTCTTTGTTGTGGGATCTCAGTATGGTAATAGAAAAGTTATTCTTACAGGTTTAGATGTTGAAAATATATCTTTGGCCAGTGATGGAACTTCGAAGGTGGGTACTTTTGATTTAGTTATAGGTATCCAGAAAACAAGCAATGTTGCACAGGGAGCGCAAAACCTTAGAAAAGTAGTAACTCTTTCTGTCGTTACAGATTTGGCCGATAACTTTGTTGGTTGTTTTAATAGTGCAGCGGGCGCTACAAAGAACTCTTGTGAAAATATTGGAGGGACATTCAATTCTGCCTCTCAGAGTTGCGACCTTGTTCCATACCCTGGCATTGCCGCAATTCCTAATGATGCAGCTGCTCAGCAACAAGCAGTATCGCAAAGATATATTGATGGCCTGATCACTGATTTAGATGCTCGTTATTTATTTAAAGGAACGGAGAGTCTAGCCGCATCTCCTACAGTTAATACAACGGTTATAGGTGATAGTGCTACGACAGATAATATTACATTGAATGCTCGAATGACAGTATCGGGTAATTCAACATTTACAGGAACAGCACTTTTTAATGAGCATATTACAGTTGCTAATGGAAAGTACATTGCAATGCAGTCTGATAAGAGACTAAAGAGAAATATTCATCCATTAGAAAATGTACTTAAAGATTTAGAGAAGTTGAGCGGAGTACGTTTTAAATGGAAGGCAGATGATAGAAGAGATATTGGCGTATTGGCCCAGGATTTAGAGAAGGTATATCCTAGTCTTGTTGTTAAAAATAGAACGAGTGGCGTTCTTCTTGTAAAATATCCTCAATTAACGGCAGTTGCTATCCAAGCTGTTAAAGAGCTTCATGAAGAGAATAAAATTTTACGTAAGAGGGTGGATGAGATGCAGCAGGCTATATGTGAGATTTCACCAAACTCTAAAATTTGCATAAAGTAGAGATTATGAAAGAAGAAGAAAAGCTAGAAAGACGTGGGTTCTTATCGATTATTTCAGCTATGTTCGTTACAACATTTGTTCCAAAGTCTTCGTATGGGAAAGGGACAGAGGTTGTTGCGGCAAAAGATATAAAGAAAAAAGGGGCAATTGTTCTTCCCGTAGAGCCTGTGCCGTTTGTATCTATAGTTGAAATAGAAGCAGGAAGATTATCAAGGCTTTTTAGTAATCGTATTATTGATCCTGGAAATGAGAGGATCAACTCCAAGCAGGGGCAGATCAAAATGAAGGAATTATTTTCTCACTTAACTGGTGAAAAAATTTATCTTCAATACACCGGTCCAGATATGGGATGGATTTCTCTTAGTTAAATTGAATCAAGACTTTGAGAGACAGTTAAATGTTCTCCATTTTTGGCGTTACAATTCACACTTATAATTATTGTACGAATATGTGAATCTGATTTTAATGTAGATACTCCGTGGCGAAACCGTAAATCATTTGTCTTCATAAAACAAATATCACCATTACTAGGCCGAAAGCGTTTTGTCTGTGATGGTACTTTCTCGTAAAGGAAGTCTCTTCCTGAAAAATCAGAGTCTTCTGTTACCCAGATGAGTACCTGATAATCTGCTGCAATCAAATGGGTGTGTAGATCATTTGAGTCATTTTGTTTAAAATCTTCAAAGACTATTTGTAAATTATTTATAGGAACAAAGAAAGATTCTAGTATTCTATGAATATGGCCTAAGAGTACTTCATCATCTGGAGATGAATGTAGGGCAAGTTTTTTAAACTCCGTAGTCGACTCAAAGGTTTTAAACACGAAGCCTTCTTCTTGAATTTGTTTATACAGGTCTCTGTTCATTCTTTTCTTTAAAGAGAGTTTTGTAAAAGCACTCATCTAACTCTTTTTTAGAGCTGAAGTGTTTACTGTCTGACATAAGAAAACAGCTTAACGGACACTGTTCAAAGTAAGAGCAGGAGAGACATTCTTTTTTTGAAATAAAATTAAATATCATCGAGCTGTTAGACTCATTAATTATTTTAGTCGAGAAGTTTTCATCACTGTAATCGAGATGTCTACAATTAGTAATTGTACCATCAGGTAATATTGTGATTTTACTTAAGCTTGCACATGTTAACTTTGTAGGAGCATTAATATTTTGTGTCCAGGCCTTTAGCTTTCTAATATTTGGAAATGTCTTAATGAGCATTCGAAATGCATTCAATAGATCCCAATCACTTGGCATAAGTGATTCGGCATTAGTTGTGGGCATATAGTAGTCAAAGTCAATTGTGAACCCTTCATCAACGAGTAGCTGTAGATATTCATACTGATTATTAAGTAGTTTGTTGATAGTGGGCTTTGTCAGTACGAAGGTTATTTCGGATAGATAATTTTTAAAATAGGTAATATTTGAATGAAATTTTGTATTTATCTCTCCTTTTAAGGGACGACCGCTTGGGTCCCAGGAGGTAGTAAGTATAAAATTAGTACCATTTTCAGCTAGTGAATTTAAGAAAACTTCGAGTTTTGATTTTGTTGTTTCAAGTTGAAAATTCATATTTGTTAAGAAAACAAATAGAAGTTTTTTCTCTGGTAGGTTCGTATCACAATAATCTTTAATGATAGTTATAAAATCAAAATATTGAGAGTAGTAATCATTACTATCTTCAAAGAGTTCTCCACCAAGAAGATGAACTTGAATCGTATCTCGAAGTGAGTCTTTTTGATCCTTAAGGTAGTTTAGTACTGTCTGGGCCTTACTGACAATTGTTGTAATACCAGTAGGGTCATAACTATCCTGCCAACAGAACCTACAGTGAAGTTCACAAAGCTGAAAGAATGAAACTTCAATTTCTGTATACTGAGGTGCCTTTTCTTTTAAGATGCTATTCAAAACTTCTTCTTGTTGTAAAAAGTCTTTTTTAGCATGGAGAAAAGATTCTATCGTCTTAGGGCCATTTTTATTGATAAGTAACTTTTTCATTTTCTCTACTTAAGTGATCTATTTCCTTTTGCATAATTAGTAAGTCTTCATCATTAGACATCTCTTTAAGTTCTCCAATAATGGACTTCATATTGGTACAGTGTTCTTCGACCATATTAGAATCTTTTAAATCTTTGATATGCTTACGACAACCGTTGCAAACTTGGAACATTTCGCATCCAAAACACTCTTGTTTAAGGTATTGGTTTTTTGGATTCATCTGCATTGGAAGGTGAAACTTCTCGCCCTTTATAACCTCTTTATCAAAATCAATTTCATTTTCTGGATCAAGGTCATCATTAAGTGGACCACAAGTGAAGTATCTCCCATCTGGATTTAGAGATCTCATCCAGTGGTCACAATTTCTAGAAAGTGGGCAAGCGACTTCAACTCCTACGAGCTTATCAATTATAGATAAGGTTGTTTGCTCATATTCTACAAGACCTAGCTTCCAAATCTTAATAAAAATTTTATATAGCTTAGAAAGAGGATATGGTTCACCAGAAAGACCCGATTTATTTGCATAGACTAGTCTACATTGCATACCCATATCTTTGGCCAAGTATACATGGTCGATAGCGAGGTGTTCATTTTCTTTGTTCACAACGGCTAGAAAGCATAGTTCTTTATGTGGAATATACTTTTTAAATTTCTTAACGACTAGACGAAACATATACTCTGTAAAAACTAGATCTTTTGTTATCTTTCTACCTTCTCCATATTGAAAAGAGGTTCCTACTTCAACTCTTGGATGGGCCAAAATCGCGGTCCATTTTTCAGGCTTTTTATAGAAATCCCACAAGTTTGTCGTCATAGAAATGAGAGCAGGATAGTTATGTTCTTCGAGATGATTAATGAGTTCTAAATAATATTTAGGAGACATCATTAAAGGATCTCCTCCAACAACAAAAATTCTATCTGTTTCAGGAAATCTCTCTAAGAACTCATAAATTCTTTTTAACTCTAGTCGTTCTTTTTTGTCTTCAACCAATTCGGTTGAGCTGCAAAAGTCACAAGAAAAGTTACAGGCCTCTGTAGGCTTAACAATTAAAGACATTTTCTTTTGAGAATCAGTTTGTTCAAAGTCTCTATGATACATATTAAATTTCAAATTCCATGTTAAGCTGATTTAGTAGAGAATCATTATTACCAGCATTCTTCAATGATAGAATAGATTGCACGAGAAAAATATTTAATTCATTATCTTGTACTGAACTTTTAAGAATTTCATAAGGGCTTATTTGTTCAATTTCGACAGCGATAAGCTCTAGTGGTTTTGGGTGTTTGCCATTTTCTAAGTATCCAGAAATACAAGGATTGTCAGTCTTGTCAGAAATTAACATATCGATTTCAATTAGAGTGTTTAATTGATTAATATGTTGTTCAAGCTTCATAAAGCTATCAAAGGATTTTTCATCTTCTTGGTCAAAAGAGTTATCGAGTAAGAAGTTTAATTTCTTATTTTGACTTAGTTGTTCGTATATTGATGAGCTGCTTGTGAATTTAAAGCTTAAAGAATGATCAGTCTTAGCTAATGTGTAAAGCTTTCTAATACAGGTTCTTTTAAGACCTAGAAACTCTTTCATAAATGCAATTTTATAAAGCCTAGCAAATGCTAGTGCCATATTTGAAGTTAAGTATGATTCCTTATTTAAAATATATTGTATAAGTTGAACTTCATTAGACACTCTTAATTTAATAGGCATAGGTATTTCAAAAGAAGAGTATAGTTCAAAAAGTCCTCTGAATTCTTCTAGTGATTTTTTCCAGTATAGTGGCAAAATTTCTTGAACGGGAATATGCCTACTATCATTATCAATATCTAGATAAACTTTACGTCTATTAGGTAGTAGTCTTTGATAGTCAGAATAGCTTTGAAATATATGATAAAGAGTTTCACAGTTTGCTTTTGGAAATATTCCTTTAAACCATTTTATAAAAAATTCGCAAAAGGACTTCTCATCTGCATAAATATACACTTTTTCATTTTTAGATATAAGTGAATCAAAGAATTCCGAAAAACTTTGTTCAGATAAGAGTTGTGTAATATTTTTAGAATAATGAATTCTATTTTTTTGAAAAAAGTGGTTCTGAATATCAACTAGGCCACGATCAATAATTTGAACGTATTGGTCGGCTACATTTTCTGCATTGTCAGGACCTATAGAACTTTCTGCGTAAGTTAAGTAAACCTTATCAGCTAAGCAAATCATTCTTAGATGTAGCTTTCAAGTAAGCTCAGTTCCTCTTTTTCACTACTATTGTTAAGAAGTAAGTGAGAAAAAGACATTAAGAAGGATTTCTCTTTTAGACCTAAGAAAATATCAAAGACAGTTTTCTTGTCATATTGTAGCCTTTCAACCTGTGCTTTATAGTATCTTAGTTGTTTGGTTTCAGGAGGCATTACGTTGTCATATTGAGCTATGAAGGTCTCTGTAAAGTCTGGAATACTGAATAAATTGATAAGGTTGATTCCTACAATTTCAGGATCATCAATTACTTGTATTTCTCCATCTTCACATGCTTGAGTAAAGATTTCTTCTTTAAAATCTTTATTGAAGGCCGCAACAAAAACGGGAGCGGAATTTATAAATAACGCAGCCTGAAGCATTAGCTCTTTGTTATTTTGTAAAAACTCTTCAGACTCTTCTTCAGATAGCCAAGATCTTGATTGATCCACAGGGGCCCTAAGTGCTTTTAATAGAAGTAGGGCCGTTGTATGCAAAAGGGTGTCACACTTTATTGTTTGTCTAAAATTAAGGAAGTACTTTAAAACTTCAAACTTCTCTTCTTTAGGTGTTTGGTCGATATCTGCAAGTGAGCAATTGATTTGCATATTAGCAATATATGTAACAAATGCTTCACCTTTTAAAGTGGAATTCTTTAAATCGATATTATAATGAAGATCACTATTAAGAAATATCTCTTGGATCTCTTCCGTAGACATTGGTATAGTTTTTAAATTTTCCATTATCTTCTTCCTCTCGATCCATGATTCGAGTGACTACAATGATTAGAGTGACAATAATTTACAGAGTAAGTATGTTTAACATTATTAATACAATAATCACGCCATATATTTGAACAAGAGTTAATAAAATTGTTTAGGTTCTCTGCTGTAATAACTTGACCAGTTGCAATATTATTAGCACTGGCCGCTGTATCTACTGCGTTGAGAACATTTGATGTAGTTGAGCCTCTATCTGTTTGTAAATATGCGATCAGCGTCATAGGAGATTGTGCATTTCCAACTCCGGTATTTCTAATCTTAATTTTTTGAACTTTGGCGTAATAGTTCATATATGTTCTAACTAGGCTTATAACAGCAGAAGCTGTTGTTCCTGAAAGTGACGATGAACTTGGGCCAGGCAGTGATGATTTTGAAAAAACGTCATTTCCTGTAGCGTTAGCAAGTGTGTAGTCTGACGGAACGTTTGTACATAATGATCCAAAGTCTGTCGCGGTCCAAAGAACTTCAGATGAATCGGTCATTGCATTACGTAGAGGTTGCTGTAGTTTGTAAACGATATCTTGAGATAGAATCGTTTTATTTCTTAATTCGCCAAGAAAATTCGTCATAATCCGCCTATAGATGTAGTATTTATGTAATTTTATGTAAACTCTAAACCTATGTCAATGGATGACGTTTGATGGATCTCATTATTAAACCTACTCAAAGGTGTAATTTTTCGTGTAGCTTTTGCTCCTCGACAGAGATTGCTAACTCTAACTCTGTAAATGATGACCTGGATGTTTCTAAGGTTATAGAGTTCTTAGATAGGTTCCCCCAAACAAATAGTATAATTGTTAATGGTGGAGATCCATTGGTTGTCGACCCCAGCTTTTACTTTAAAATAATAGCAGAAATTAGATCAAGGGGACTAAGTACTGTTCTACATCTTTGTACCAATTTGTGGGACTATTATCAACGACCAAGTAAGTGGAGGGAGTTGTTTCATTGTGAAGAGGTAGAGGTTGGAACATCATTTGATTTTAGCGAAAGATATATAACAAAAGATAGACAATTAGATGTTGATACCTTCTTAAAAATATTGACTTCATTTAAGGAAGACTTTGGATATACTCCTTCTTTTGTTTCGGTCATTACAAAAGAGAATTCGTGGAGAGTTCTTGACCTTGTGAGACTTGCTAAGAGTTTGGGTGTTGAATGCAAGTTGAATTACCTTCATGCTTCGGGACGCTCTAAAGAGATTTTTACTATAGGCGATATGTATAACTCTTATCTCGATATTTATGCAGAAGACTTGCATCTATTTGAATCTAATACCAAGCAAATGTTAAAGAAGCTGAAAACTTCTGAACACACAAACTGTCCTTCTAATCGAAATTGCGATGAGGGGATACGAAATTTGCAACCGATGAAAAATGGTTATGAGTATAGTTCTTGTGGAGCCTTTGGTGATGATCTTGAATATGGGATAGATTTTGAAAGAGAAATGGCTGGAGAGTTCTTTAGACCATTGCAAGGTGATATTGAATTACAATATATGAAAGAAGAGTGCTTATCTTGCGTGAACTTTAATATTTGCAATGGATGCTTTAAGACTGTTAAAGATACAAAAAAAGCGAACTTAGTAGATCATAGTTGTAAAAGTATGATGAGGTTTCGTGAAAGAGTAATAGAAATGGGGTTGATGTGAGTTTTTTAAATCTGTCCATTAATCCGCTTTATCAATGTAACTTTCGTTGTGACTTTTGTTATCTTACTAAGAGTCAATTATCTGATCCATTGACTCTTCCTTTAACTAAGCTGCGGCAGTTAATTAAGGAACTGAAGGATTCAAACCATAGTGTAGATCATGTTGATCTCTATGGCGGTGAAATATCTCTTTTATCTAATGAATATTTAGAAGAGTTGGATGAAATTTTGTATGAAGCTTTCGACCCCAGTATAAATATAGTAACAAATCTCTATCAAGTACATCCATTCTTTTTAAAAGAACATGTCTCTTTATCAGTTAGTTTTGATTTTGAAGCCAGAGAGTCTTCTGAAAAAGTTCTACAAAATATAATAACAACTAATAAAGAAATTTCTATTCTTATGCTTGCTTCGTCTAAATTGTTGAAGATGGATGTTAGTAAAATGATTTCGACATTTAATTCAATTGGTAATGTAGTAAGTGTCGAGATTAAGCCATATTCCACCAATCAAGCGAACTCTTTCGAGGTTAGTTTTAAAGACTTTGAGGAGTTTGTGAAAAAGTGGATTGAATCAGATATCGTTAAGAATTTTGAGTTTGTAAATGAAAGAGAAATTGAAAACTCACTTAGTAAGAAAAGAAATGCTTTTTCAGATGATCATCTCTATATAACTCCAAATGGAAAATTTGCTGTTCTAGAGTTTGACGAAAAAGAAGATGAATATTTTTTAGAGTTGGATAGATTAGATGATTATAAGAAATGGGAGCGACTAGAACATGCTAGAGTTCAGAGGAACGAAATTTGTTCTAAGTGCGAATATTTGGGGAATTGTTTAACAGAGCATTATAGGAAGGTTGAGAGTTTAGACCTGTCATGTAATGGCTTTTTTCATCTTCTAGATTGGTATAAAAATTTAAAATAGATCCTCTTGGGTGATTCCTCCTGGTATGTCGTAGTTAATTGGTTCCAATATTCCAAAGCTGAGTAAGCATGAAGGCCCTTTTGGTACTGCTTTATGGAAAGTTCCTTTTGGAATAGTAAGTCTGTCACTTTTCTTTAAAGTAACCACTTTTTCTCGTTCATTTTCTTTTATAAAAAAATCCTTTTCTCCATAGATCATTTCTATTTCTACATCTCGATCGTCGATATGGTATTGGAAAGAACTTCTTCCTTCTGGTGGCACAAGGTACATGTGAACATCTACATTGGAGGATAGTTCAGAACATCTCATTCTAATTTTTGGTGTAAAGTTCTCTAGATTTTTTACTATAATAGTTTCTCCTGCAAGAAAAGACTTTCTAATAAAGGTAGAGTACTCAATATAGGATTCAAACTTTATATTTGCATCATAGGTTCTAGTTGTAGGGTCAATAGTGTAAAAGCTATTTAATGAAAAGAGATGACTACTTTTAAAAATTTTTTCAATATCATCACTACTTAGTAGGGGCGAACATTCTAGTGTCTTCATGTAAGAGAAATTCCTTATCAAAGTATTCACAGGTTTTATTGAAATTCTCGGAAGCTTTGTTTAGGTTCTCGAATAGATCCCAATCAAACTCTGAAAGAATTCTATCGTAGGTGGATTTGGCCTTATTATAAGGTATGAAATATGGGTCATTTTCATATAGAAGCCGCTCATCATTTAAAGAATCATAGAAGTCTTCTTTAAAGTGTTTTTCTAGAAGTTTAGCGTATATTATGGCCACACAGAACGATTTCCCTGGGTAGTATAATTCTTTTGTTTGTATTTGAGGGTATTGTAACGCCCTTTTTACAATACTGTCTTCATCATGTTCTTCTATTATTATTTCTTTAGAGAGATCGTCTCCTAAGTCCATATCTTTAAAGATTTGATGAAATATTTTATGTCTAATATGCCATTCTTTCATAGCAATCTCTGGTAATCGTTTATGTTATTATTTCTTTTCATTTCTTTCATAATAAGTTTTGGAGCTGCACAAATCTTATCTTGCCATGGAAGTTTGTAGCAATCACTGTTGCAAATTTCTCTAATATCACATTGTTCGCAAATTGGGTTTCGTATTTTTTCCTTACAGATTGCATTTAACCTGTTTGATGAAGAGAGGGGGGTGGAAATAGGTTCATTAATATATCCCCATGTGACTTCCTTTGCAGAGTTTGGACATCCGGATAAGTCTCCAGCTGCACCAATTGTTATTAGGCTTAATTCACAGTTTCGACATCTGTTAGCAGTATGAGTTTTAGAAATATAGGATGTCGCAAGCTCTCCAAGAAATAAGTTGTTGATTCTTTTTTCATATTGATTCTCTAAGGTCTGAATAAACATTTTATGGAGCCATCGATCAAGATGCAGATTCAAAGGTCGGATAGAATTATTTGTAATAGCGCTTCCATCTTCCGTAATTCTTTCAAATAAAATATTTTGAAAACCTAGGTCAATAGCGTATTCAATGAGTTGTCTTGGCTCAAAATGATCGATTAGATATTTAGATAGGCAGATAGATAATGTTAAGTTATGTCCATTTTCTATTAAGGTTCTAACATTATTTTCCCAAAGTTTTAAAACCTTAGTCTTGCTCTTGAAGTCAACTAGTCCAAAGCGCAGATCTGCATCCCAAGAGGTACCTATTCCATATTGCTTAAAATGATTATTGAAAAAAGTGAGTTTTTCTTCGCTTAGTTCGTAGGCCAGATTTGTTTGGATTCCAATACTGTTTAATTGTGGGATGGATTGAAGCTGGTCAATAAAACAATTTAGCTCACTAATTGGAGCTAACATTGGTTCTCCTCCATGTAAGACAACTCTAAAGTTCAATACATTGAAGGTTTTTACAATTTTTTGAATATAATTAGATGTATTTTCAGCATTAAATACTGAAGGATCGCCATTGCGTCCCGATGTGAAGCAGTGTTTGCAGTTCAAGTTACAGTTTTCAGCTGTACGTACGTAGAATTGTAAATTATCTCTTGTAATCATTTTTCGCCTTACTTAATCCTACTAATAAGGCGAGTCCTTTGTAAAACGATGTTGCGCTGTGTTGAGTGGTTTTTAATTTCGATAGTAAACCAATAGGTGTAAGATTTTGGCATGAGTTTTATTCAAGAATATGAAAATATTTTATCTCCAAAGAATTGTGAATCTATTATAGAGAATTATCTCAAAGAAAGTCATATTGATACAAAGCGATCAGATGCAAATCTTCATGGAATAGTTAAAGAATGGAGTATTCCACAGGAGAGGCATTGGAGTGACTTATTTCTAGATTTAAACGAAAAGTGTAGGCCAATAGTTGAGAGTTATTTATCATATTCAACATTACTAAACTGTGAGTCTTATTATTTAAAGCATATTTCCATAATGGAGCATCAAGAGAATTTTAATATTCCGTATCATTACGATGCCGAAATCTCTTACATGAATGATAAGGAGTATATTCGAAACTTCGCTATTTTAATTTATCTTAATGATAACTTTGAAAGTGGTGAACTTATTTTTCCTATTCAGAAGACATCTATAAAGCCAAAAGTAGGGTTAGGGTTAATCTTTCCTACATCGTTCATGTTTCCGCATTTAACAAATCCAGCGATTGGGGCCAATAGATATGTATTAAGAATGGCCTATTATTTCAAGAAGGACAGTATAATTAATAGTACTAAGACGTCTAAGGATTATTTCTAATGAGTTATAGCGCTGTCGTTGAATGGAAAGATTTTCTCTCTCGTGAACAATGTCAAAGAATTCTAGACAAGAGAAGAAAATATTCAACAGTTAATAATAGATTAACTGATTATTTAGTTTACTCTGACGAACTCTCTTCCAATTTAGATTGGGCCGAAGAGTTTGAATTACTAGAACAAAGAATTAAACCATCATTAAAAGAATACTCAGATAGATTCCTGGGACAATTACCTTTAGAATCTATATCTATTTCTCATATTGGTTTTTTGAATGATGAGTTTGGAGAGTTTACAGAGCTACACTATGATTGGGAACTGGTAAAAGTAAAGAATCGAGATATTATTATTAAGCCTTTTGTTATTCTTGTTTATTTAACAGCTGTAGAAGAAGGAGGAGAATTACTTTTTCCCGTGCAGAATGTTAAGGTTTCTCCTGAGCTTGGGAAGGCCGTTATTTTTCCTTGTAATTTTTCTTATCCACATACCTCTATGCCAGTTATAAAAGGTAGCAAGCATGTTTGCCGTATCACAATGAAAATTGATTTCGATGCATATCAAGTAGATGAATTGGAGATATAGTGGATTATATAATGCAATTTCCTAATATTTTCTCTGCTACAGAATGCTTAGATATAATTAAGATTAGGAATATGTATTCTGAAAACTATTCTGATCTTGTGTTTTGGAGAGATAAAGTAGGACAGTGCGAACTTGAAAAACTCTGCGTTGATCTTGAGCTCAAGCTAAAGCCTCTAGTTGAAGAATATTTTAACAACTTTGGAAGCTTGCTTACTATAAGTGATGTATCTCTTTTAGGGATTGGTATCATTAAGCAGCCCACTGGAGCATATGACGACCTTCACTTTGATACACAGGTAATTGTAGGTGAAGAAGCGATAAAGCAAAGACCTTTTGTTTGCTTGTTATATTTAAACGATAAAGAGTTCGAAGGTGGACAGCTTTGTTTTCCTATTCAAAAAGTAGTAATTGCTCCAGAGATTGGAAAAGTTGTGATTTTTCCCGCCAGTTATCATTTTCCACACCAAGTCGTAGGAATTTCAGGGGGTGATAGATATTTTTTGAGAATGAATTTTATGTTTAAAGAATCATTGTTGGATAAAGATGTAGATGAGTGGGATATTGAGACAGATGGAGTGATGAAATTTTGATTTCTTATAATAGTATATTGCTTGATAAATTCTGCTTTGTTCAAAAGAAGCTACCTAGCGCCTTAGAAGATAAAATTTGGTCTCTCGAATTTAAAGACTTTGGTGTTTGTGATGGTGAGTTACGCTATAGGATAAGAGATGTAGAAGACAGCTTAAGACTTGAGTTGATCGACTTTTTTAAGACATGTACAGAGGATGAATATTTAATTCAAACTTTAAACGACTTTCATTTTGATATTAATAAAATGATTCAGGGGGAGTGGATTGAGATGCATAATGAAGTTTCTCAGTTTTGTCCATTTGAAGTAATTCTTTGGTTGAGCAAGAGTGAGGATTTTGTTGGAAGAGACTTTTTAATCCAACGTCACTTAGGAAGACAGAAGGTTCGTCCAACTAATGGACTTGTTTGCTTTCTTGATACTACGGACCCTGATGTATTTCACGGGGTAGATAAGCTTATTAGTGATCATCAAATTATTTCTATCACAGGTGGCCTTGGAAGAAAGGAAGATTTTAGAAATGATTAAAGAAATAAATAACTATTTTAGATATCGAAAAGGTAAGTTTAACAATTTTAATACTTTCAAAGAAACAGGGCTTTATGAGTTCTATGGAAATATTTTTGGTCCTTTAGTTTATACTGAAAACAGCTCTCATCTCTTTATTGGTGTTGATAGCAATGGTTACTTTTATGATGAAACGTATTACCCTGTAGATGGAATTGATAGGGTTGGAGTTGTTATCCCTAAAATGTTCTTAGAGATGGAGTTGAAGCCTGTTACGCCCTCTATTGAATGGAAGTCAGTTGCAGAGAAAGGTTACTGTGTTTTGAATAATATTCAAGTCGATGATACTCTCTCTTTGCAAGCCCTTAATGAAGCTTTTATACCTCATGGTATTAATAAAGAACTTAATATGTCTAAATCTATTTATCATGCTTACTTTGCAACGTTAGCTGATTACGATAGGCCCGAGTTACATAGAGGTCCTGACTATATGAAAGAGATTACCAGGCAATGTGTTTCTCAGATCCCTCAAGGGAATTTTCATATTAATGCTCATCAACTACAAACTTCAGATATTGTTAAATATATTTATGATAAGGACGACTTAGAAAGTACACACGGTCCCTACAGTTTTCATATGGACTATTTTTCAAGACTTCATTACATGTTCTTCATTTACTTTGCTAAAGAAAAACCTATTGAGGGGAGGGAACTACTTGTTGGTAAACGAGAAGATTTTTTAGATTTTAGTAAGGAGGCACTGGATATGTCTCCAGCTGAGCAACCCAGTATTCCAAATCCTTTTGAAAGTGTTTCTGATGATAGAGTTTCTAGTATAGACAAGATTCAAATTGCTGACTCAATGGTAATACTAATGAATACTCTTAACCCTATGTTTGTTCATAAAGTTGAAAAATTGCGTAAGAAAAATGAAATAGTACTTCTTACAAATTATCTTTGGAGTCCTAGTTGGCCTTCAATTGATTAGACTTTCAATTGGAATATCTTTGAAGAGAGTAGGGGGATTTTGAGCAAAAATATCTTGATTACCTTCAACCTTTTTTATGAGACTCGAAAATCCTATAGATCTAATTGAAGTCTTCGATTGAAGAGACGTTACACCGTGTATAAAGTGAGGATCATTAGGCTTCATGATACAGAAGTATCCAAGTTTCGGAGTTGTTGTATTTAAACTCTTTTGAGTCCCGAAAATAAATTTTCTACCTTCGAAATTATCTTCTGGAATCCAAGCAACAACTTGAAAGGTTCCTGGGATTACATGATAATGGGGTTTTATCTGTTGCTTATATTCTATTGTGTCGATATCATAAAATAAGCTTTCACCGCTAATGGAAATGATCTCCTCAATATAAGACTTCAGTCGTGATATAGAAGAGCTTAAGTCGTGAAAGTCGATAATAGAGGGGTCATATTGTTTAAATATGAAGCCTTCTCTATCTAATTGTTCAAGAATATTATTCATATGTTAAGTATGGGTCAGAGTTAATCTAAAATCTATGGAAAAAATACTAAAAACTTTTTTTGATAATGCACAGGTAGAGATTTCAAAAAATATTCGTTTTGAAGATACAGACCTTTATGATTATTTATTAAAGTTCTACGGTGCTGCCCCTATATTTAGTGAAAATGGATTTATAAAAGTTGTAGAGACAAAGGACTCTTATATTCTTAGTGAGAATATATTCTATGATAATTACCCAAGCGAAGATTGCAGATTTATATCGATTGAAGGATTACAGATTAATTCCTCATTAATTCAAAACTGTGATATTGGCCTAAATTTATCTCGTAATGGGTTTGCCATAGTTCCTGTAAAGAATGAGGCGCTCTTGGCCAGTTTAAAGATGATGAGCTCTCTCAAGTACACAGAAGCTGAACATATCGTGTCTAATGAACCATTTGGTACAATTAAGTTTAATGATGAAATATGGAAAAAAGCAATATTTACTCCTTCTCAAATACTTGAAAAAATATTCTACGATGGGATCTTAGATGCTTTTAATCAAACAATTTCTTTTAGCGATATATTAAAGTCGTTGGATATTTTTGATTTAAATATTTTGGAGTGGAGAAGAGGACTCAGTATGGATGCACATAATGGAGTCGATTATAAGAGTTTTGTAAATATGATTTCGTATAATACAGAAAAATGCTCAAAGAGTAGAACTCTCAAGATGGGGCATTTTGAATGGGAAGAAATAACAAAAGAGGCGATTAAGAGCTCTAATTATGAAAATCTCATGTCTATAGATTCAAGTAATGTTGTTCTAGCAGAACATGAGGTTGAAACAATGAGTTTTGTATTGGTTAATTCATTTAATCCTCGATTTTTTCATCAAGTTAGCGAGTTTAACTCAGATGGAAGCTTATATGTTTGCACTGCTAACAAAAGTTTTAAGTCAATTACCGAGAAGTTTCACTTTAAATGGTAGTCGTTTATTTAAAGATATCTAAGAAAGTCTAACAATGGCCTTTAATTAGCATTCCTCGAGCATTTTGATTCAAAAGATGCTTTACATCATTTCAAACAAATTGATACAATTTTAAGGGCTTAAGGAAATTTCATGGAAGAATTTAGATCAGAGAAGAGGTATTCAGTGAGTCTAACGACGCCCGTAGTAAGGGATGCTGACGCAGTATTTCCAGGAGAGAATTGGTTTTTATATTGGAAAACTTCATCTTCCCTATGGAAAACTAAATTAGAAGAATTTAGCGCAAGCGGAAAAATTTTAATTCCAATAAACTGGTCATTTCATTCTGATACAGGTGACTCATACGACTTCGCCGATACTAAACCTGAAACAGACTTAAAGAAATTATTTTCAATATCTCAAGAAATTGGAAAAGAGATTATATTCTTAGTTCCTTTGACTCCTGTTCCTTTTCTTGCAAATGGTGGAGTTCCACACTTATTGGCCAGATCTATTTCCCTAAATAGTGAAGGGATGGCCTATGGGCTTATCGATAGTGAAGATAATATTCATAAACTTTTTTCTTTTTATGATTCTCGTGTTTTCCAAGCTTACTCTAAATTTTGTACAGTACTAGGAAGATATATTTCAGAACAAGGAATCACTAGTGATGTCTATGGTTATAGATGCGGAAGATTAGAAGGGAAAGAATTCATAAGCTACCTTGATGATCACTCTCAGACATTTGAACAGGCCTTTAGCAGATTTCTTCAAGCACGTTCTACAAATAATACTGAAGAATTCTCTGGAATTGAATCAATAGAAGAAGAGAAGTTGGTTAAAGAAGAGTTTCAGCAGACAATTTCTTCATTATATGAGCAATCATTAAGCTCTGGAGTTTCATCGAACTGGGAAGGAGTATTAGACTTCTCTTTTCTAGGAGGCTCTTCAAGAGATTTATTAAATAGAATGAGTGCAAATGATCATACTAGTGACTACTCTCATGATCTTTCTGAGATAATGAGAAGAGGCTTTACTCCATCTTCAATTCTACTTCCTCAAAGGAAAAAGAAAGGAGTTTTAGGGAGACAGCTTCAAGAGATGGGAGAAACTTGTATTCAAGAAAAGTTGAATGAGGGAGAGGTTTATTCATCCGGTAGTGTTCAATTTGGAATCTTAAATATTTTTAATATTTTTTCATCTATGGATGATAAGAACTATTGGGATGACTTGGGCTTAATAAAGCAGCTTGATGAAGAGTACTATAATTGTTTTGCATATAAGAGCTTAACTTCTTTTAAGTGGAGTTACTTGGAATCAAGTGAACTTAATTATTACTTTGTTAGGGGAGAGGAGTTAGACGACAGTGACTTTCGAACCATCTTAAAAATATTTATGAATGGGGGAAAGGTCATACTTGATAATACGGGGCTAAGTGATCCGTTATCTCGTAGACTAGAGTCTTTTCTGTTAGAGAATAACTTGGAAGTGGAGAAAGTGAACTTTCTTACAGAGGTTACTTATACTCAACTGGGCGAAGGAAAGCTCGTTATCTTTAATGGTGAAAAGCTCTTAAAGAGATCTTTACAGGATAGGGTTAAATTCTGGTCTAAGTTAGTAAGCACATTCGAAATTCAACATATTGATGTTGAAAGTGATGATATTGTTGAGTACTTTTGGAGAACTCGTGCTTCTGGTGCCAGCGAGCTTAACTATGAAGAGATTAGAAGAATTAGTATTTATAATCCAACAAGCTATAAAAAGAAGTTTAAACTAAAATTTGAAAAGAACTTTGCTCTTTTAAAAATTATAGATGAAGTAAATGCAAATATTACAACAATTCAGCATGAAATTAATGGAGACTTGTTACCAGATGGTTCCGTCTCTATTGATTTTGGTGTTTTCTCATAGGATTTGATTATGGATAAGTTAATAGCCATTTATAAACATAGAACCGAGTTTAATAGCAAAGATAGATCTGCTGCAGGCTTCTATTTGATAAATGTTATTTCATCCTCTGGACCTTTGAAAAAGGATTTCTTAGATAAAATATACGCAGACTTTTTTCTAACTAGAGAGAATGAGGATGAGTTTGGTCCATTTGAGAGCTTAGAAGATTTGAGTAAGTTTGGTTTTGCTATTTGTGATGAGTTAAAGCTTCCATATATATCACTTCATTCACTTGAAGAGTTTAATGGATTAATTGAGGACTCTTCAAACTTGACTGAATTACTTGAGGGATTAAATTGCCGGGGTAATATACTCGAGAATTTAGCAGTGACTCAAAAAAAGTCTTTCTTTGAGAGGGTTTTGAAGCTTTAGTAATTCTTTTCAGAAATTTTCTTTAAGCTAGTCTTTAGTTTTTTTAGATTCTTGGTAGAATTTTTAATATGAAAACTAAAGTATTTTATTATAATCAGAATACAGGAAGCGGAAGAAAGTTTTTAAGCTCCCTTGAAGAACAATTCCAAATAGTATTTTTTGATAGTACTGTTCAGCTTTTAAAATCTATAAAAAAAACAAAGAAGCTTGCCTTAGTTATCATAGATAACTCAAACCTTGCTAATAAAGAGTATTTTGAATTATTAAAAGACCTAGAAATAGAGCTTAATAGATCTCAAGTTGGATTATGTACACTCTCTAATCGTGAGTGTTCTAAAGTTAGAATTGAAAGTTTCTATTATGGAATTGATGACTATATTTCTTTGGGCTTGAGTGATGAAGAAGTTTCTGTACGTTTAATAAATAAAACAAAGAGATTCCAGCCTCTAAAGGTGAGTGATTTACGCTTAGCAGACTTATTTCTAAGCTTTGAGTCTCAGAGTGTATTTTTAAATAGTGATAAGCTATCATTGACGCCGATAGAGTTTAAAATACTGTCTATTTTAATGAAGTACCCAGAGAAACTTCACTCTAAAGAGTTTATTGCAGACTTTCTTTGGGAAGATGAAGCTCAAGTTAAAGTTCACTCTTTAGATACCCATATATATAATTTAAGAAGGAAAATTTCTAAATCTAAGTATATGGTAAAAGCAGCAAAGGGTAGAGGCATCTCATTTATTGAAAAAGTTATCAGGACTAATCTTTAAGTTTTAGTTTTGCACTAATGGCCTTATGGTCAGAGCCATCAAGTTCATCGTGAACTTTTGAGGAAAGAATCTCAAGGTCTTTTACAAAAATAAAGTCTAATATCCATCCAAACATCTTTTTACGGGTATCATTTTTAAAAGTTACTTCACTAAAGCCCATTTTTTGAGTTAGTTCACGTAGGAAGCTCTGTTTTTCGTATGTCCATGTATTAAAGTCACCAGCAAAAATAACGGGACCGTCATGCTTTTTAATTATCTTTGCGGCATCTTTTAGCTGTGAGTGTAGGGCAAACGATGTAACAAAATTGATTGCATGTATATTAACAACTAATAAGTCCTTATTACTCCCTTTAAGTGAATACTTTGTAAAAAGTGTAAGTTTAGGAGTGCCTATAATTGGTTCAAGCTTAGAACTTCTTAAGAATTTTTTCCAATGAGCAAGTGACCTTGAACCTGTTGCAATACCTGTTGAAAACCCTGTCTTCTTATATTTAAAAGAGGTTGCACTGGTGTATTGAATACCGTGCTTACCCTCAAATATATCTACTACTTCAGGTTTAGTTAAAACCTCTTGTATTAGAAATAGATCAAAGTTAGGAAGTTGGGAGTTATATTGCTCTTCCCATTGATAGTAGTCGGCCTTGTAGATATTCCAAACAAAAACATCAATTTCATCTTTATCTAAAAACTTTGACTCGCTTTTACCATATTGGCTAAGCACTTCATTGTCCTTTGGTACGTAAATTCCTGGCCATGAGAAACTACTGGCAGTCGATCCAAAGATAATAATTGAAAATATAAGAGTCTTAATCATTCGTAGTGCCTTTCAACAACGTCTCTTTAATCATTTTCACTTTTTTGCTGCATTTTGTAAACTTATGAACCTTTAAGACTTCTAAGTATCTGAAAATAAGAAGGGTCATCATTGTAAACTTTGCCTCGATACTTGTATAAGTTACTAGAAACATATATATCTGGCTCTTAAGATAACCATATTTGGAGCTTCATTTTGAATGCACAGAAGAAATCACTCTATTCGCTCACTATTGATGAGCTGAGAACATATTTAAAGGATAGTGGACTGGCCAAGTTTGCTGCGGACCAAGTCTATAATTGGATATTTAAAAAGTATCAATTCGATATGGACAAATGGACCAATGTATCTTCAAAGGTTAAAGAAAATCTTTTAGAGAATTTTGATACTTCTTTACCAAAAATTGTTTGGAATGGCCTAAGTTCGGATGGAACTAGAAAATTCTTAGTTGGCATGAGTGATTCAAATACAGTGGAAGCCGTGGCAATTCCTGCCAAGAATAATCGCCTTACTCTTTGTGTATCATCTCAAATAGGATGTGCTATTGGTTGTACATTTTGTCACACGGGAACGATGGGCCTTACTAGACATCTTACTACTGGTGAAATTGTAGGCCAGTATACGGCCGTGACTAAGTGGCTTAGAGATAATGTTGATGAAGAAGCTAGATTAACCAATATAGTATATATGGGACAGGGTGAGCCTCTACATAATTTTGAAAATGTTAAGCAAGCGACTAAAGTTTTCATGCAGGATCAGGGAATAGGACTAGGTCAAAGAAAAATAACTCTCTCTACCTCTGGCTTAGTTCCTCAGATTGAGAAGTTACAAGATTTTCCTCCTGTAAATGTCGCAATTTCTTTACATGCTGCTCACAATAATATTCGTACTGAATTAATGCCAATCAATAAAGCATATGATTTAGAGAGACTCTTTGGTGCAATTAAGAAAATACCATTAAAGGCCCATCGTTATATCACCTATGAATATATTCTAATCTCAGAATTGAATGATAGACCTGAAGATATAGAGGGTCTGTGTGACCTTTTAGATAAGAAAGTTTCAAAAGTTAATCTAATACCTTTTAATGAATATCCAGAATCTAGATTTAAAAGACCAAGTGATAAGCAAATAGAATGGTTTCAAAATGAATTAATGAGAAGAGGCTATATCTGTACTACTCGTATAACAAAGGGTAACGATATCTTGGCAGCTTGTGGTCAACTAAAAAGTGAGCACGATAAATTAAATCTTTGGGACTAATTATTCTTCATTTGGATTAAATGGCCACGGTTCAATCCCTGGCTTTTTTCCTTTTGAAGACGGCTTTCTTTCTGAAGAAGGACTTCTTTCTTTAGAATCATCCTTCTTTATTTCTTCTTCTGAGGCCACATCTCTATCTGGATAAACATTTTCCTCTACTTTGTAATCATTTTCCCATTGTCCTTCTCGTATTGTCTGACCAGAATTGTCGGGATGCATGGAGAGTTTCAAATGAGGCGCTTTATAGTGCTGGGCCATTGTATTAAGGCTTAGAAAAAGAATAAAAGTACTTATTAGGGACCATCTCATATTGACTCCGTATGATATTTCTATAGCTATATCGACAATTTTTGTAAAAAACCTTAGAGAAACTTTTAGGTAAAGTTTACGTAACCTAATGTTTTTGGGAAGATATACCTAGAAAATAAAATAAATCTCGGAGTAATAAGTTGAAGACAAAAAATCGCGCAGTAATTGGAATTCTTTTAATGGTTTTTCTTTTTTTTATTATCATGATGGTTTTCGCTAGTTTTACTATGAAAGCATTTAATGATGAGTCAAAGGCGTTTGATATTAAGAATAAAAAGGCCCAGATTGCAGTAATAGAAGTTGAAGGTGTTATTATGGATGCCAAGAAAACTGTAGAGCTATTATTTAAGGCGGAAGAAGATAAGACTGTTAAAGCTATTATTATGAGGATTAATTCTCCAGGTGGAGCAGTTGGTCCTACTCAAGAAATATATGAAGAAATGAGAAGAATAGATAGTGGATGGAACCCAGAAGATGAAAAATCTAAAGGAAAGCCTGTTTACGCAAGTTTTGGGGCGATTGCAGCAAGTGGAGGCTATTATCTAGGTGCCGGTGCTAGAAGGATTTATGCTTCAGCAGGAACTTTGACTGGATCTATCGGTGTTATCATGAACTTTACGGATCTTTCAAAATTATATGAATTTGCGAAAGTTAAGCCAAAACCAATGAAGGCGGGAAAATATAAAGATATTGGTTCTCCTACAAGGGATATGACCGCTGAAGAGAGCTCTTTAATGCAAGGAATGATTAACGGAGTACATAAACAGTTTATGAGAGATATTGAGCTGACAAGAAAGGACAAGTTACAAAAAGATATTGTTGAATTAGCGCAAGGACAAATATTCTCAGGCGAAGAGGCCTTAAAGCTAGGGCTTGTTGATGAGATGGGAAGTCTTTGGAAGGCTGGACGTGATATTCATAAAGAGCTTAAACTAGAAGGGGAGTTCTCTCTAAAATATATAAAGAAAAAGAAGAAGAGTAACTTCTGGGATATGATGGATAATTTAGACCAGGCCATTGCAAATATTAAAATGAATACAATGGTCACTAAAATGCCTCTATTAATTTTTGATCAATAGGAAATCAATTTGGAAATATATATAAACTGGATTCAAGAATACTTATTGGCGATAGTTGCTGTCGTCATAATGATTATTCTCTTCTTTCATTATCTAGTGGAAAAAGATACTGGAGTAAAACTTTCTAAAAGATATAGAAATTCAATTTATGAAGCTCAGTCCAAAGTCTTTCTAAATGCGACTCAGTATCTGATTTCAGGTAATAAAGATCTGGCAATTAAAGAATTTTTAAATGCTGTTGATATTAATAGAGAAACTATTGAAACTTACTTTGCTTTAGGTGGACTATTTAGGAGTAATGGTGAAATTGAAAAGGCGATAAGTATCCATCGCTCTCTTATAGCCAGAGAGAATATATCAGAATCACATAGATTGAGAGCACTAAAGGAGCTTGCTGTAGATTTTGATAAGGGTGGTTTTGTTGATAAGGCCGTAGAAACTTATAAAGACGTATTGAAAATAAATAGAGACCAATTTGAAGTTATTCAATCTCTTTGTAGAATTTATGAAGATATAGAAGACTGGGATCAGGCTTATCATTATAGAATAATGCTCTCTAAAGTTGGCCACAATAATCAAGCAGAGACAATCTCACATATACTTGTGCAAAAAGCGAAAACATTCTTTGAAAGAGGGGACTTTGCAAAAAGTAGAGAGGATCTAGAAGATGCATTTCGTTTTGCTCCTTCAGTTTCCGCGAAGATTCTTAGACTTAGAATTCAACTACACGATGGAGACCTGGAGCAGTCGAAGTTTTCTTTACTAGAGCTGCTTAAAGAGCATCCAATGTATGCATCTTTTATTTTTGAGTCACTAGAAGAAGGTTTTAAAGGTGAAATTGCAGATCAAGATGAGTATCAGGCTAGACTTTTAATGTTAAAGGATTACTTTCTCGAACTCGATGACGCTGATATGATGAGTTCTCCTTCAGTTATTCTTTCTAAAGTACGAGCACTTAAATCTAAAAATGAAATTGAAAAAGCTTACTCTATTATGACTCCTTGGGTGACAAGTCATCCACATACCTCACAAGCAATTTATAGTGAATATATAAAGTTATTAATTGATTTAAATAAGAGCGAGGAAGTAGTGAAGTTTACTAAAGACTTCTTAAATACTTTTCACCAATCTCTTACTAAGCATTATTGCAATGAATGTGGCTATAATTCGGATGAAATTTTTTGGAGATGTCCTCAATGCTACTCATGGGAAACAATTCAATTTCGATGGAAGGTCTAGTGAAGGTTAAAATACTTATAAGTTTATTATTTCTTTCATCCAGTATCTCCGCTCAAGACAAGGATGTCTTAGATAAGGTTATGTATGTAAAATCCTTATTTGCTCAAGTTCATAAGAATCCATCAAAGTATTCAAATTATATGACTACTGTTGAATGTGGACACCCTGTGAAAGTTTATAAAAAAGTCTCAAAAAAAGGTGACTCCGTAAGAATACTATTTAATAGAACATGGCACTTAGTTAAAGTAGGTGCTTATGATGGCTATATGAACGCTATACAATTAAGTTCAAAAAAAGGCGAGTGCTTTCAAGATAATTACCCTAAGTTCTACGATAGTGTCGATATCAGTATAAATGAAATGTTTTACTGGGGAAAACTTTATGATCAGTATGTAACTGGTAAATCGAGAGTTAGATAATGAAGCTCATAATAATATTTCTTACGCTATTAAATCTTTCGCTTGCTCAAGAACCTAAAAAGTCTAAAGAGGAATTAGAAAGCGAGCTTGTTGATTTTTCAAAAATTAAAGATGTTATAAAGAGTGATGGACTTGAGGCCCAAGCTAAGAAAAAGTCTCTTGAGGCATTAGCTAAGAAGAAAAAAAGACTTGAAAAGAATGTTTCTAGGTTTAACTATCCCACGGAGCATGATTTTTGGCCTTTCATGAGTGAGTATTGGATTGTTAAGAATGCACCAATTTTAAAATGGGATATGAAAAAGCCTGATTACGGATTGGAAGATTCATTTAAACGCTATCTAGAAGAACTTGGATACTATGAAGTTAAATTCAAAATTCTTCTTGTGGACTCACCAAATATTACTCACTTTTCTCTGCCTTATAGAAAGAATGAAATTCTATTTCTTCTATCAGTTCCATTTATTAGAACAATGGATTTGTCGAAACTAGAAATATCTACACTGCTACTTGAAGATTACTTACGAATCGAAAAAAGATATTTTCATGAAATGGTAACGACTAAGGAATTAACTAGTGTGTTAGGAACTAATTTTCATGGTAAAAAAGTCAATCCTCAAATAGTAAAAGATATATTAAAAAAGTATGATGACGTAATTTTTTCGACAGGTTTTAATTTTAAGCAACAATTTGCTGTTACTAAAGACATGGAAAGGGTTTTAAAGAATAATATGAAACTTTGGAATTCATATTTTTCTTTGCTTAGAAAGATCGACAAGCTTGTAAAAGAAAATGTTTTCTATGATAAGTATAACAAAATCTACCCTTCACCAGAGCTGCAAATTAACTGGTTAACACCTAATAATGATTAAGCAACGAGAGACTCAGAAGAATAAAGAAGTTTTGATTATGCATGTGGTTTATATGCTATCGTACTTCGCAATTTGTTGGGCAGTTTACTTATTAACTTCTTCTACTATAACATTCTTTCACTTGCAGCTAGACCATACTTTAACTGTTGTCCAAAATTGGAATCAAGACCAAGGGTGGGAGATTGCTTCCTTAGTTAAGATTATTTCTTTCTTTGTATTATTTAAATTTGTCTCAATAAGGTCAATTTCACGAAGACCCTTAAGAGACTTTTTTGTTAATAACTTTGTGATGCCTGACAAGAGGCTCTTTGCTCTTATTGCTTTTACACTTTTTTTTGTAGTTCTTTCTTTTCGTCCTGTCTTTGCAAATAAAGTTAGTTTTGAGTTTTCTAAGGTGTTTTCGTCATTTATTGGTTCATTTATTTATCTCGGATGCGACATCATCCTTCTCGCATTTATCCATAGAATTTATCCAATGAGTAAGAAAAAACGTATTATTGCGAGTCTGCTGTTTATTTCTTTAATGTTCTTATTAAATTCTAAAGTATTTATATATTCTGATTATGCTGAGTTTTCGCTTCTTCTCTATCACGCTATACTAATACGATTAACTTTTTGGAAGCGTCTAAATTGGAGTTATTCATTCACTTATTTGACTCTTTGTGTTTGTCCTATGATCTCTTTTTTAGGAATTGATTTTATTTGGGGAAATGATTATTCGTACTTTGTGGCCAACGACGTTTCTCACTTTGTTGTATATCTGACTTTATTCTTTGTCTCATTTTTGTATATTAATTTTTGCCAGTCTAAAATTCTTGATAAGTTCGCTAAGGCATAATCGTCTTTCGGTTGCAGCTTTATTTTAACAGTATAAAATACTAATAATGAATAGTTAAAACTTAAGGAGTGAATTTTGAGTTCAACAGAGTTAAATATTTTACAAATTTTATTAGATGGGGGACCAGTTGTTAAAGGAGTACTTTTAGCACTAGTCTTTGCTTCAATAGTTTCTTGGGCAATAGTTTTAAAGAAAAAGAAATTGTTAGCGGAGCTTAATGAAAATAACAGAGACTTTCTTGATGCCTACAAGAGCGCTAAGAGTCTATCTGATGTCATGCATAGTTGCCAAGCACTTCCATTTTCACCTTATAGGTCTCTATTTATCAATGGATATACCGAATTATCGAAACTAAAGGAAAACCTTGGTAATGATAATTCTCGATTAGAAGATCATTTTTCTAAATATGGATTGCATTCTCTTGAAAGAGGATTAAAGAAAGGTGTTCATGAGGTAAATGTTGAGCTTGAGAGATCATTAGCTACTCTTGCAAGTATTGGTTCTGTGTCTCCATTTATTGGCCTTTTTGGTACTGTATGGGGAATCATTGGTTCATTTACAGGTCTTGCTGGGGGCGGGGCAACTTTAGATGCTGTTGCTCCAGGTATTGCTGAAGCCCTTGTCGCCACTGCGATTGGTCTGGTTGCGGCCATTCCAGCTGTATGGTTCTATAATAAGTTTAATAATTCGAATGCTATTGTTCAATCAGAAATGGAAAGCTTTGGACAAGAGTTTTTAAATGTAGTGGAAAGAACTTTAGCTAAGTAGGTAAGTATGGCTTTCAATGTAGGAAATAAAAAAGGTGCGATCTCTGAAATAAATGTTACACCTCTAGTAGATGTAATGCTAGTTTTGCTAGTTATTTTTATGATCACAGCTCCTTTAATGCTGAATGGGATAAAGCTGGATTTACCAAAGACGAAAGAAGTAAACCCAATTAATCTTTCAACATCTCAAGTAATCCTTTCTTATACGGCCAGTGGGGACATGTATATTGGAAGTGATAAATTTTTACGTGATGAAATAGTTAGCGAAGTTAAGAGTTTATTTAAAAAAAATAAAACTGAAACACTATTTCTACGCGCCGACTACTCCGTTCAATATGGTAAAGTTGCTTCTTTGATGTCATTTTTAAAAAGGGCCGGGATTGTTAAAGTAGCACTTGTAACAGAAATAGATGAAAAAAAATGATTACAAAGACTTTAGAAAATAAATCATTTAAGTATTATTTTAGTTGGAGTTTCTTCTTTCATGTAAGCCTGTTTCTATTATTTTTACTCATTGGTAAACTTTTTCATGATCAAATAAATGCAACTAAAGATTTTAATATGAAATTAGTAGAATCTTCCGTTAGAGTCGATGTCGTAGCAATGCCTAAAATGACTTTAAAAGAATTAAAGGCACTTCCACAAATCTCTAAGGGATCTGAAACAGCAGTTATTGAAAAGAAAGAAGTTGTTAAAGAAGTTATAGAAAAAGATGATGTTGTATTAGAAAAGAAAGTAAAAAAAGCAAGCTTTCTCGATATGATGAAAGATCTATCTAATAAAGAAGTTAAGAAAACTAAACAAGTTAAGAAAAAAGAGAAGAAAGGTAGTCGTAATGGTCTAAATATAGATTCGAATACACTAAAAAACCTCGTTGCAGAAGGAAATAGAGTCTCCAAGGGGGTTGCTATCTCTGGAACTGGTTCAGCTAATGTTGATATGACTGGCTTTACTGCATATATGTCTTCTTTACCTTCACACGTAAGAGTGCATTGGAAGTTGCCAGGATATCTGCTTGGACGCGATCTACAGTGTAGAATAAGAATTTTTATAAAAGAGAATGGTACTTTATTAAAGGCCGAAATCTATGAATCAAGCGGGGAGAAAGAGTTTGATGAAAGGGCACTAAAAGCTGTTCAACTTTCATCTCCTTTTCCGACAGTTCCTGCTGAAAATAAGCTGAATGCCCTTAACGGCGAGATCGTTTTAGGCTTTCCGCTTTAGGAGAGTATTGTGAATAAAATTATAGTAATGGTATTAGTACTTTTATCATTTGGAGTGAATGCTCAGTTAAATATTGTTGCTGTTGGTAAAGCAGAACTGGAACAATCGAAAGTCGCTGTTTCTAGTGCAATTACTCAAGGTTCAATATCTAATAAAAATAGAGATATTGCCAAAGAGGTAATGAATACCGTAAGAAATGATTTTTCATTTTATCAAAAAGTGTTCTCGGTTGAAACAGAACTACGCTCAATTAACTCTGCAGATATTAATTATGATTCTGAGTCTGTTAATTATTTTGTAACAGGAGTATTTAGAGAGCTTCCTACAGGGCTTAGAGTTTCTATTACCGCCCACGATATTAATAAGAAAAAAATTCTAATCCAACAAGATTACGATATTAGAGATAGTGCAAGAGATATTGGTCATGAGTTTTCTCATTACACGTATAAAGAAATAACTGGAAAAGAGTCTATTTTTAAATCCAAGATATTATTTGTTACAGATAGACACGGATCAAAAAAGAACCCTGTTAAAGAGTTATATTTAATGGATTTTGATGGAGGCCAGAAAAGGAGGCTAACTTTTCATAAAGGCGTTGTTATCTCTCCTGCCATTTCTAATGATGGATCTAAGGTTCTTTATTCTTTAATAAAAGATGGCGTAGATAAGAATAAGAATATCAATTTATATGTTCTCGATTTAGAAACTAATAAGACATCCCTTATTTCAAGTAGAAAAGGAATTAATTCTGGAGCAGTTTTTATGCCAGATAATGAGTCTATTCTTTTAACACTCAGTCATACTGGAAATGCTGAAATTTATATAATGAACTTAAAGACTAAGGCGCTTACAAGACTAACTAATCATTATTCACCAGATGTAGACCCATCTATTAATAAAGACGGAACATTGATGACATTTCTCTCAGGAAGAGGGGGGAAGCCAATGATTTACACAATGGATATGGCCACTAGAAAGGTTACGCGCATAAGCTATGTAGGGAAGTTTAATGCAACTCCACGCTTTACACCTGAGGGTGATCAGATCGCCTTCAGCTCATGGTTAGACACTCGTTTTGATATATTCAGGCTTGATGCTAACGGTAATAATTTAGCTAGGTTAACTAAAGATTTTGGCTCAAATGAGGATCCTACCTATTCAAATGATGGACAGTTTATTGCTTTTTCTAGTCAGAGGGTTATTTCACGATCTAAGGCCGTACAAAATATATACATTATGGACAATGATGGAGAAATTATAGGGTCGATCACCGAAAATTTCGGAAATTGTATAACTCCTAGATGGACTAAGTCCTTATAATTACGATATTTCTGTATTTTTTTTAAACAACCGAGTATTTTAGTCTTGTAAAAAGTTCAGACGCATTGTATTATTTTCCTAGATAACGCTTAGTGTAATAAAGTTTTAATTACAATCAAACTGACTAGGAGATTAACAATGGGTGAGATACTGGCTAAAAACTCTACAAGAATTGAAGAACTTTCGTCTATATTACTATCAACTCTTGATGAGCAAGTGTTCTTTTCTGAAATCTCAAAATGTCTTAATGATGTAATGAATGTTGATAATGTAAAAGTATTTAGAGCTAGAGAGAACGGTTCTTGTGTTCTTGTAGCAGAAAATAACAAATCAATTGAAAATGGTGTTGTCTTAGAAAAAGGTGCTGGAATAGCTGGTCATGTTCTAAGAACAAAGAAGTCTTATTTTTCAAACTCAATCACTAGAGATCCACTTTTTTCTACAACAGATAATGGTGATGCATTAGCAGAGCTTTGTGTTCCAGTAGGTTGTGATGGTTTCATGATTGGAACTCTACATATTCAATCTAATACTGAAGAAAGAGTATTTTCTAGAGAAGACATAACTTGTGTATTAGAGATTTTAGAGCAAATACAAAAACCAATTAGAAATATGAAAATTTACCTTTCTGCAAAGTTCTTAAATGAGTCTCTTTCAAGACAAATTGAAGCGAAAGAAAAAGAGCTAGAGCAGAGCAAATCAAGTGTTAACGTAAGTGACACATATAAAATTCAAGAAAAAGATATTATTGGTAAATCTCAATCAATGAAAGATCTTATTGCAATAACTGATAGAGTGGCGTGCGCGAATGTGTCTACGTTAATTGTCGGAGAATCGGGTACAGGAAAAGAAATGGTTGCGAGAAGAGTTCATTGTAGAAGTCCTCGTAAAGAAGGTGCTTTTATTTCAATTGATTGTTCAGCTTTAAATGAAGTTCAGTTAGAAGTAGAGATGTTTGGTGAAGAAGCGAGAGATTTCTCGTCTATAGCAAGACCAGGTCTTTTAGAGCAAGCAAATAATGGAACACTCTTTATTAATAATATCGAGTCAATGCCATTAGTAATTCAGTCAAAGTTAATTAAATTTATTAGTGAAAAAATGGCATTTCGTGTAAGAGGACAAGTTCCTTATAGAGCTGATGTGAGAATAATTGCTTCTAGTGCAAAAGACTTCTCTGAGTTAGTGCAAAATGGATTATTTAGAGAAGATCTCTTCTATGCTCTAAATACAATGTCATTAAGAGTTCCTTCTTTAAGAGAGAGAACAGAAGATATTGAACTACTAGCTTCATTCTTCTTAAATAATGGAAAAAATACTGATGCACAGAAATCTTTATCTCCAGGTGCCTTGAGTTCTCTTCAAGATTACCACTGGCCAGGAAATGTTAGAGAGCTTCAATCTGTAATGGAAAGGGCCTTCATTCTTTCTGATGGAATGATCATCGGTAAAGACCACTTATCAGAATCAGTATCTGAAGCTGAAAAGGTAGAAGTGGTAAAAGATGATAAAGTAATTGAATTCTCAGAGATGACTCTTGATGAATTAGAAAAGAAACATATCTGCCACACACTAGAGTACCTTGGTGGAAATAAAACAAAGACTGCCAAGACTTTAGGGATAACAGTTAAGACACTTTATAATAAGCTTCACTCATACGGAATGATTGAACCAAAAGAAGCTTAATACCGGCGCAGTGAGTAAAAATTAAATTTGTATTATTACATTATACTAAGTATCATTTTAATTCGCCTCAAGCTTATGGCCTGAGGCTAATTATTCCGATTTAAGGAGAAAACATGACAGCTACAACGATTACTAATACTGAAGTAACTGAAGGAAAAGGCGTTAGAAACTTTAGAAGCTCAGCTGATGTAGAAAACTTCTATAGATTTGTTCATGAGAGTGGCCTTAGAAGAGAAGCAAAGCTTATTTTTACTACTATTGTTTCTCAGCTAAACAAAAGTAAGAAGAAAGTTAGAAAGAAAAGAAAAAGCAAAAAATTACAATAATAAGTTAGCCGACTTCTTAGTCGGCTTTTCTCCCTAGGACATACATGGATGTAGAAATGAAGGGAAGAGTCGTTTTCGACCCTATATATGGATTCATCAAATTAACTCCCGTTGAATATGAAATAATTCACTCACCATTTTATCAAAGACTACGTTGGATAAAGCAACTTGGATTTAGTTGTTACGTTTTCCCTGGAGCTGAGCACTCTCGTTTTGGACACTCAATCGGTGTTATGTTCAATGCACATAAGATTCTTCAATCAATAGAAAGAGGCGTATCAGATTCGGACTTAATGGACCCTAGCTGCTTAACTAAAGAGGCTATATATCATAAATCTCTTCGTATAGGGGCCTTGCTCCATGATCTTGGAACTTTTGTTTTCTCACATACTACTGAAGCTGCATATATTACTTTTGGAGAAACAACAAATACTAAAGGTGGTAAAGGTCTAAAGGATGACCATGAAAACCTTGGCTCATTTATCATCAAAAATACAGACTATGAAGGTGGTATTACTCATATTTTAAAAAAGTATGGATTAGACCCACAAACTATTTCAGATCTTGTGAAAGGTGTCGATCCTTCAATACTAGCTAACCAAATTCTTCACTCTGAGATTGATTGCGATAGAATGGACTACCTTCTTAGAGACGCACACTATACCGGTCTTAAATATGGTGCATATGATAGAGATTATTTACTTCACCACTTTGAAGTTAGAACGGTCGAAAAGCATGATATTTTGGCCATAAGACATAATGCTCTTCATTGTGTAGAAGATTTTTTAATGTCTAGATTTGCTTGGTATTCTCAGGTGATTAGATCTCCTAGAGGATCAAAGTATGATGCTATCGCAGAGAGATTAACTTTTCACTTTTTAGAGAAAGGATATATCTATAGATATAGCGACTTATTAGATATGATTTCTAATGAGCCGATGAAGTTTTATGGATTCAATGATAGCTACTTTATAAATTTAGTTCAAAAGCATCTGGCCAATGGAGACTTAGATAGTGTTCCTGATATTAAAGATATGGCCATGACACTTTTACTAGAGAAGGGTGCAAAGACCATCCGTTGTCATGAATTTAAGCAGATTCTCTTTGATCAAGATAGAGTATCTGATAACGAAAAAATTGTTAAAAAGGCCCAGCAAAAAGTTAAAGAGCTTCAGGATTATCTTACTAAAAATGGAAGTTCGAAAGATTGGATTCTTCCTGACCTTCCTAAAAAAGATATAATTTATGTAAAGTCTCCTAAAGCTATAGCCAAAGGTGGAACAACTGCGAATCTTCTCCTAGAGAGAGATCCGGTAAAAATTAGTTATGAAAATGGTGATATAAAACTATTGGCCGATGTAGAGAATTCTGTTATTTCTAGTCTCCACAAGAAGATGAATTATACGCCGAACGTCTTTTGCTCAGAGTCGGCGCACAAAATATTAGTGGATGCAGGCCTAATTGAGAGCTAGAGCTTAGCTCTGTGCTCAAGACCTTGGCTTCTTTGCCAATTAATTATTGGTCCAAAGATAGTGTCGATTGATTCTCCATCATAATTGATTTGGTGGAGATCTCCCGTTTTAATTTTTAAATCACTTGTTACAAAAATAATATTGCTATGTTCATCAAGAGTTTTGTAGTTTCTGATAAACGCTATTTCTTCCATCGTACTTTCTAGGTTAAGGATTACACATAATAGAGAACCACTTCCTTTTTTGATAGGAACTCTGGGCGAGATAAATGATAGTTCTTCTATTTTCTGTCCTAGTACTGCGGCACGATCTTCAATATTTTCGGATAGGTTTTTATTTGTAAGACAATAAAATACCATCTCCATACCCATTCTCTTTTGATCAACAGGGTTTAGAGCAAGAAGTGCCATTGCCTCTTCCGGAGAAGTTAACATGAACTTCTCTGTTAATTTATCCTTAATAGGAATGATAATAACTTCTTCATGAAGTAATAGTTTCTTGTTCTCTTCAAGAATAAGAACAGGGTTAATTTTAATTGACTTAATTTTTTTAGAGTCACACAGACTGAAAACTAAGTCTCCAAGCATGTAGGGTCTTAAGTTAATAATTATATTAGGAATTGAAAATTGATCTAGTGTGATTTGAGATAAATCATGAGTAGACTGCACACGAGTAGCTAATTCTTTTGTCGTAAATGCATTATAAGACATTTGGTCTTCATTTAAGACTGGATTTCCTTGCTCATCAATTTCAACAAAGACAATGTCGTAGTATCCAAGTTTTTGAAATTTATTATGATAGTTTTTAACCCTTGTATTTATAAAAAGGTTTTTCTCTATATTCCAAAATGTCGTCATATGACCTCCCAACTTTGTTCTATAAATTTCTATCATAGTTGGAAGGCTCAATTCAAGGGGAGAGGCGTTTTAGGCCTTCTTTGCGTAAACAGTTAGATTATCGTAAGTTTCTCTTTGGAAATCGGTCTCAAGTCCTATAAAACTCTCACCATTTCCTAGTACGAGGAATCCTCCAGGCCGTAAGCTTTCATAAAGTTTACTAACAATTTTCTGCTTATTTTCCATATTTTGATATATTAATACGTTGCGGCAGAAGATTATATCATACCTCATGAGAGGAAAACTCCCAGTCAGTAAGTTAAATTCAAAGAAATTTGGTATTCTAGAAAGCTCTGGGGCAATTTGCCAGCTTTCATCTTCTTGCTGCTCAAAGTACTTCATAAGAGTTGTTATTGGTAAACCTCTTTGCACATCAAGACCGTTGTAGTTTCCTTTTTTTGCTTTTGCTAGGGCATCTGTAGAAATATCTGAAGCATCAATGACGAGCCTCGGGATGAGCTCAGGAATTTTTTCTTTGATTTGCATAATTATTGAATAGATCTCTTGTCCAGTAGAAGAGGCAGCACTCCAAATAGAAATAGGTGCCATCTTCTTATTTTCCATAATTATCGGAAGAAGTTCATTGGTAAGAATACTAAAAGGTCTCTTATCTCTGAAAAAATAAGTTTCATTATTAGTTGATATATTAATAAGTACGGTATGCATATCAGGACTAATTGGACCCTGAAACTTCTTATATAGATCATCAACAGCTTCAACTTCAAAGATCTTAACTAGCGATCTTAGTCTTGTTTCAAGTCGATAATAATCTTTATCTGTGTAAACCATTCCTGAATGTTTATAGATATAGTCAGCAAAGAACTTAAAAACTGTGTTGCTAATCTCATCTTTAGTTACGGCAAGATTCATGCTATCTCATCTACAAGTTCGAACTTGTTAAATAGAATATCGTTAGTGAATGGCTTCATAATATACTCAACAGCTCCAAGACTTAAAGCCTTCTTTATATAGTCCGGCTTATTTTCTGTTGTCATCATAATAATGGGAGTCTTAGTGAAACTGTCAGTTAAGTTCTTTTCAAGAAACTCAGGACCATTCATATTTGGCATATTCCAGTCCAAAAGAATTACGTCAACATCACTATTTTCCTGAAGGTACTCAACTGCTTTAACTCCATCCTCGGCCCAAATGCCAACATGACCTTTTTCTTCTAGCATCTGTGAAACCATCATAAAAATGGCCTTCGAATCATCAACAATGAGTACTCGCATAAGAAATTCCTCTATTCTATATTTGTATGTACCTATTTTACGGACTCCATGAAAAAAAACTAACTCAATATATTCTCAATTTGAATACCAGAGTGACATGATAGGGTATCTAAGTAACTAGAAGGTCAAAATGATACCAGAGTATTTCTTTCAAAATGTTTCTTTTCTCAAGGAGTTTCTTTACTAAAATTCAGCTCTTAGGTACAATATAGTAGCCATATAGTTTTATGGTTTTCAAGTTAGGATGATTTGGAAAGTTATTAAGGATGGGTCAGGATGATCAATAGTTCGTTAAACAAAACGTTTGGTAACCACAAACAAATTCATGTTTCAAATAATAACTTATTCTTTTTAGAAGATATCTCTTTAGGATTTGGTCCAATAAAGGCCTTAAGTCATGTTCAGCTTAGCATTGATAAAGGTGAAATTGTTTTCATTACTGGAACTTCTGGAGCAGGAAAAACATCATTATTAAGAATACTTGCTGGAGACATTGAACCTACCAGCGGCAGAGTTAAGAGACCAAACTCCAAAGTATTTGTCTCACAAGTTTTTCAAGACCTTAGACTTATGGGAAATCTGACGTGTAAAGAGAATATGTCGCTTTCTTACGATCCATCACTTTACGGCTCACGTAAAGATTTTGAAAAAGACCTTAATGAACTATCTAGAATTCTCGGAATCACTGATAGACTAAATATTCAAATTAAAAATGCAAATGGTGGACTTAAGCAAAAGGTCGCTATCGTTAGAGCATTATTAAGTAGACCAGATGTGATTGTATGCGATGAGCCTACAAGTTCATTGGATGCTGAAAATGCTAGGAAAATATTTGAAATATTAAATCTTTATAACGTAAAAAGAAAACTTACTGTGGTTTGGGCTTCTCATAATAGAGAGCTTGTGAAGCAATTCTCAGGAAGAATTGTTCACTTAGATGCAGGAAAGTTAGTTTACTCAGGACATGCATGTTTTATTTAAATCTATTTATTCAAAACGTTAGAAGACACCCTTTTTGGGGAAGCGCTTTCTTTATTACTACATCGATTATGGTTCTATGTGCCATGAACTTTTCTAGTATTGAGAATTATATTTTTAAATCGAGCTTGAGTCTTGATAGCGGACCATCTTTTCATGCTCTTATTTCTGGAGATCAAAATCATCAAAGGATTTCTAGAAAAGTTCTTGAGTTGCCAGGGGTACAAAAAGTAAGTTTCTCTAGTAAGGAAGAAATTCAATCTCAAGTAAAGAGTGTTCTATCTGGAGTTGATTTGCAGATGAAGTTTGATGACTTAGATTTGAACTATGTTGGATTAAAAATCTCATTAGAACAAGGGTTGCAGCCAAGAAGTCAAAACTTAATTAGAGACTATCTTGTAAGATTAGTTGGAGCTTCTAATGTTACTTTAGGGGCGACTAAAAGTATTTCAAGAAGCCAATTATTAAAGAATCAAATATTTTCTACATTTAGGGAGTGGGGTGTTCTTGTTGTGAGCATCTCATTTGTGATTATTTGGGCGCTTGTCGCGGTAGGTTTTTCAGTACAAGTTAAAAAGAGCTCATATCTAATTGAGAAGTTTCAAAGAAGAAGTAAGGTTGGGCTAAAGGTAATGCTTCTAGCTACAATGACAATTTTTATTACTTCATTTGCACTTACTATAAGTATCGGTCAGTTATCTTTAATAGGTATGGTCTTAGGGCTGGTCCTATTGCTTGCTTCAACAGCATTTCAAATGAGGTCGCTTCAATGGCAGGATTAGTTTCTAATAAGCTAGCTTTAGTTTTTTTATTAGGTACAATTTGTCTCTCGCCTGGTGCTTATGCCAAAAGTATTAATATCTCTGATGTTAGAAATGAAATCAGATTAAGCTCGAGAAACTTAAGTCGTATAAACTCAAATATCATATTATTAGAAAAGAAATTAAGTAAGAAAAATAAGAATTATATTGAAGTCTTAGATAATAAAAGAAAAATTGAATCAAATATTTATACTAGCTCTGAAAAAATTGAAAAATACCTTAGTTTAATAGATGAAGAGAAAGTAAGAACAAAGAAGGTCTTAGGTTCTGTTGTTGCAAATTCAATGTCAAATACAGAAACTAGCTCGGAGATCTTGAGTAAGAAAATATTCACAGATGTTCTAAAAAAGCGTTTGATTAAGCTTCAAAGCTTAGAAAATATTGTAAAAATTAAGAAGGATAAACTTGCTCAGATGCAAAAGAGATTTGCTGCTTTTGAACAAAAAGAGGGAGAGATTTTAACATTCATATCAGAGTTAGAAGAGAGAAAGAAAGAATATGCTGCTCAGTATGTTAGTATCGAAAAGAATAAACTAGAATTAGCAACTAAGCTTTCTTCAATAAAGTCACAAATTTCACAAAAAAAGATGGCCAAGAGTGCTAAATCTGAAAAACCTTCTTTAAATATACAATTTTCAGCACCAATTGAGTCTTACTCTGGTCTTGATTACCAGAAAAAAGGAATAACATTTAAGTTTAAAGATAGCCAAGTTGTAAAATCTACTTTGGCCGGAGTTGTTAATCACGTAGGAACACTTGCTAATTATGGTAATGTTGTCATGGTAGATCATGGAGATGGAGTAAGGTCCATCTATCTTGGAGACCTTTCTTCTAAACTTAAGCAAGGACAAAAAATTAAAGCTGATCAAGTTATAGGACAAACCAGAGTTAGAAGGTCAACCGGTCTTGGGCAGATATACTTTGAAGTACGTAAAAAGAATAAAGCACAAAATACATTTCTTTTAATGGACAAGAAGTTTTTAGCGAAGAATAATTTAAACATTGTAAATATTTAATATAAGGACATATTATGAATAAGAAGAGTAGTAAGCGCAGCCTTAGAGCTGTTAGTTTATGTATCGCTCTTTCCGTTGGAGGCCTATTTCTAGGCTTCTTTTCAACTCAAAAAGTTATGGCGGTAACTAAGTCACGATTCGAAAAGTTAGAACTATTCAACAAAGTTCTATTCTTAGTTGAGTCGCAATACTATCGTGATGTAGATACAGACAAGCTTATCCAAGGTGCGATAAAGGGGATGATGAGTACTCTTGATCCACATTCAGCTTTTCTAGATAAGAATGTATTTGCAAAAATGCAAGAAGAGACAAAAGGAGAGTTTGGGGGATTAGGTCTTGAAGTTACAGCTCAAGATGGAAGCTTAATTGTTGTCACTCCTATTGAGGATTCTCCTGCTTTTAAAGCGGGGATGATGCCTGGAGATAGAATTGTTGAGATCAATAATGAAAGTACTATTGGATCGACCCTTGAAGAAGCTGTTAATAGAATGCGCGGTAAAAATGGAGATAAAATCACAATTGGTGTTGTTAGAGAAAATTATGAAGGAATAAAAACTTTTGTACTCACAAGGCAGATTATTAAGATTACTCCGGTTAAGCATTCTGTTGTAAGAAAGAACTATGCATATATACGACTAAAGCAATTTCAAAAAAGATCAGCTGAAGAAATAATTAATGCAATCAAGAAAAGTCGAAAGATAACAGAAAAGAATGGTGGACTTAAAGGTATTGTTCTTGATCTTAGGTCAAATCCTGGAGGTCTTCTAGACGAGGCTGTAGATGTATCTTCAATCTTCTTAAAAGATGGAGTTGTGGTAAGTACAGAAGGAAGAGACCCAAAGAATAAAGAAATTAGATATGTTAAAAAATCAGGATATAAAGAAGTGGATGTTCCATTGGTCGTATTAATCAACTCTTCTTCAGCATCAGCAAGTGAGATTGTTGCAGGAGCGATTCAGGATTGGAATAGAGGTATTATTATGGGCTCTCAATCCTTTGGAAAGGGCTCTGTTCAAACAGTAGCTAAAATTGATGATGAAAAAGGTGTTAAACTTACTATTGCACAATATATGACACCTAAAGGTAGAAAAATTCAAGCTATTGGTATCATTCCTGATGTGCAAGTAGATGAGGCGGAAGGTTCTTGGGTTGCTGCGCACAGAAAAGAGCAGAGATTTATAAGAGAATCGGATTTAAAGAATCATTTGACTGCAACAATAGAGACTTCACAAGAAAAGAAAGAAAGGCTAGCACTTGAAAAAGCAGACAGAGAAAAGAGAAGAGCTAGACTGAAAAAACTTAAAGCAGATAAGAAGAAGAAATCTGAAAAGCCAGAGTATGACTGGTTTGTTAAGTATGATGCGAAAGAAGATTATCAAGTGATTCAGGCCATAAACTATATAAGATCTTTCGATTTATTTAAGAAAATGAATAAATAATTCCCTCAAGGGCCAAGTCAATTCGTACTTGGCCTATTTATAAAAAAATTGATAGTATTTGGACATGAATAATTTAAGATATGTCAGTGTTTCCTCCTTAGTAAATGAGTTGAAAGGTCTTCTCGAAGGTCAATTTCGATCAGTTTCAATTGAAGGAGAAATTACTAATCTATCTCTTTCTTCATCTGGCCATTACTACTTCACTATATCAGATAAGAATGCCTCTTTATCCGCATGTTTATTTAAAATGGATGCGATGAGAAATCCCGAAATAAGAACACTCAAGGATGGGGATAAAGTTCAATGTGTTGGAGGGATTGGTGTCTATGCAAAAAGAGGTACATTTCAAATTATTGTAAAGAGAATCACCAAACAAGGTAAGGGTGATCTAAAAGAACAATTTGAAATGTTAAAGAAAAAACTCGCTGCGGATGGTCTGTTTGATTTAGAAGTTAAAAAGGAAATACCTAAGCTTCCAAAACGAGTTGCCATTATTACAGCACTCAGAGGTGCTGCCCTTGCTGATTTTCTAAATATTATGAAAAGAAGAAGTCATTGGGTTGATGTGCTAGTTGTTCCAACTTTGGTTCAAGGAGATACTGCAGCCCAAGCAATTAGAAAGTCTCTATTCAATACTATAAAGTATTCGATGCAAGCACCAGAGGATAAGAAATTAGACGTCATTGTGTTAAGTCGAGGTGGTGGAAGCTTAGAGGATCTATGGTGCTTTAATGATGAGGCCCTCGCTTGGGATATATTTAATTGCCCTATACCTACGATAAGTGCGGTAGGACATCAAGTTGACTATTCTATTTGTGACTTTGTGAGTGACCTTAGGTGCGAAACACCATCTGCTGCTGCTCAAATTCTCAGTGAAGAACAATCAAGGCTAATCTCTAGACTCGAAAATTCAAGAAGACACTTAGTCATGAGTTCTAAGGAGATTATAAATTCTCGTAAAGACACAGTTTCTTTGGCCAGACCAGATAGACTATTATCAACAGTTCAAAGAAATCATACAAGACTTGCTCGACGTTTAGAAAAACTATCCCTCCATAAGAGAGAGGTTGAATTATTACATATTCACGATTATTGGTTTAGATTAGATGATCTGTCTAAACGGGCCTTATCTTCAATTGAGAAGAAAAAAGAAAATTTCGTAAATATTGTTGAAAAGAAACATGACCTTCTTTTAGCGCTAAATCCTAAGAATATTTTAAATAGAGGTTATAGCTACCTAAGTTCAACGGATGGAAGTGTTGTTAGTAGTATTGATGAATTTGATGATTTACCTAATCGCTCTGTTGTAGATATACATTTTCATGACGGAAAAAGAAAGGTCATTAAAGAATGAATCTCAAAACATACGCTACAAATATATGTGATCCTAAGTTTGAAGAATTTCTTTCTAGTTTAAATTGGAAGAAGAGTAATTCTCCAAAAGTATATTTTACCGATATTGCATGTGAAGGTATCTTAGGTTGGCAAGTTGCCTTAGAGTCTGACTTTGAAAGAGATAATGTCGTTCTTGTCAACGATTTCTCTGAAGAATCTATTGCAGGACTCTTGGCTTCTATTGCTAATGGTATTGAAAAAGATGTTGCCTATGAGTTAATGGAAGATGAAGCAAGGTTATTTGAATCTCTCTTTGAGTCTAGAATAACATCCTATGATGACTTTCCTTTAAATGAAATTTTAAGTTTCCTTTCAAATTGGAAAGAAATTTCAGAACACTCTGAAATAGAAAAAGTTAAATATTTTTTACTATCAACCTTAGATATTGAAGTTGAGGTAAAGACTTATGAGGATTTTACGAGTTCAGAAAACCTTGTAAAGTATTCGAATGTTTTAAGAGCTCATTCTAATAATTTAGATCTCTTTTATTGCTTTAAAGATGATGTTGAAATCGATGGTGAGTTTAAGCTTATTTTTACTCTCTTACTTATTTATCAGGATCAAAAACTAGAAAAAGAAAAACTTGAAAGTTATTCAAAGAGTGATTGGGAAATTATATTGAATTCATTATCTCTTCCGACTTGCCTCGTGAGTCAAAGAGGTGAGTTAGTCTTACATAATTCAACATTTTCTTCACTTGGTCTTTATGCGAATGACTGTTTAAAGCTTGATAATGGTGTAACTATAGAAATCCAAGATAATATTTATAAAGTATTTAAAGATTCTATAAGAGTAGGGGGAAAAGACTTTGAGTCTTTTGTTTTCATTACTAACAACGAATTGAAAAGAGAAGGTAATGTTACTATTTCTTCTGAAGAGTTAGGAATAATTTCAGGCTCAATCGCTCATGAACTTAATAATCCTATTGCAGGGATACTTGCTGCTCTTACTCTGCTTAAATTAGAAGACGATTTGGCAGATGACTCTCTTCTTATTTTAGAAGATATGGAATTAGGAGCTAAGCGTTGCAAGAAGTTGATCGAAGTCTTTTTAGGCTTTTCAAGATTGGATCCATTGAATTCTAAGTGCGATTCTCTTGAGAGCTCTCTTGAGCAGTCTTTGAGCCTGTTAAGGTCAAGGATGGTTGAATCAAATCTTAAAATGCATATTGAGTACAGGGTTGATGACTCATTTAAAAGACCTCTAAATAACTCGATTGCATCTATGATATTCTATCTTATTTTAAATGAAGGTTTTACACTCGGCCATCATCAAAAATTACTAATCAATGACTTGAATCAAATTGATGTATCAGTAATTGAAAGAGAGCATGAGATGAGTTTTTCCTTTTCCCCTGAGATAAAACTCTACGAACAGTTGCAAAACTCTAAGCTTTTTCTACATTTACTTAATATTCTTAATATTGAGATATTGACTAGAGAGGGGCGCATCTACTTGAGAAGTTATGACAATTGATATTTATAAAAGTACTGCAATTGTTTTTTTAGGAGGAGGCTTTGGAGCAAGTCTTCGATATTTTATTTCTTTGACGATTCTCAGCTATGGGCAAAGACCTTGGATAGGTACGCTAATAGCTAATGTCTTGGGTTGTACTTTATTTTTTGTATTGGAAAAATATGAACTTAAAGATCCTCAAATGCAGCTACTTTTAAAAACAGGAAAAATAGGGAGTCTAACAACATTTAGTACTTTCGCTTTTGAAATTGTAACACTTATTAAGGCCGGTAACTATAGTGAGTCGGCCTTAGTTTTTATTCTCAATATCTTATGTGGAGTTTTAATAGGATTATTCATTCTTAAATAATCCTAGATATACTCTTTTGGAAATTTATAATTGTTAGGATTCTTTTTGAAGAAATTTTCAAAATCTAGGAAGAATTGATCAGTTTGCTTTAAGGGAAGTCCCTTTTTGAAAATAAAGAGTATTTTTTCTGATTCTTTCTTACTCATTAAGTATGTATCAACAAACGCTTTATATTGAGGCAAGAAGTGTGTTGATTTAATTTTATTATTACTTAGTTTACTCGACTTAGAGTTTATATATTGAATCAGTTTTTTCTTATGGCCTGGAAACCTAAAAATTAGTTCTGATTTCTGATTCATCGCAAACACAGGGTAGATAATATATTGCTCAGGAACAAGGTGGTTAGTTATTATAAAGTCACCAAAGTTTACATCTAAAATATTACCGTCATTTATATCATCTTTTAAAGGTGGTTTCATCTCCGGTAAATGCTCTTTCCAAAGAAATCGAATAATCTCACCTTTATCGTTAGTATCAATCTTATTAAACAAATTATTGAAGTTAATTAGCGTTTCTACAAATGGACCAATTAACTTTATGGTCATATTCTTCCATGGTAACTCTTTTAGCTTCTGATAGAGGAACTCTTTTTCCCCTGAAGTATTTTTACATGGAAGAGCAAAAAGAATAACTCCATTCTCTCCTTTGAGAGTAACAATATGAGGAGTATGCAGCCTTTCAAACTTTGCCTTTATTTCACTAAGAGGAGTATCTGATTTAAAGTTGGCCCTATCAAGTTCATATCTACCTCTAGGGTAATAGAGGTGATTTATCTTATTAATACCCTTGTCTATAAAAATTTGAAGATAAATCTGTAGTAATTCTGCAGTTGCTAGGGCATCGTCGAGTGCCCTGTGGGCCTTTTTATGTTTGATCCCAAATACCTTGCTCATATAATTCAAGTTCGAATTCATTAAGTTAGGAATGAGATACTTTGTCATTAAATTAGTACACAAGCTCTTATTTTTTAAAATTGGCTTCTTTAGTCTTTTAAGAACAGAATTGAAAAAAGGAACATCGAAGCTGGTATTGTGAGCAACAAGAATAGTATCTCCCATAAACTCTAGAAGTTCATCAATGACATCTTCAATAAGAGGTGAGTCTTTAACATCTTCCGGTGTAATCGACGTCAGCTTTTGAATAAATTCAGGTATTTTAATTTCGGGTTGAATTAAATAGTTTTTCTGCTCTACAATTTCTAAATTTTTTATTTTTACGAGGCCGATTTCAATGATCTTGTCATTCTTATGGTTGCCTCCGGTCGTTTCTAAATCAAAGACACAAAATTCTAAATTTTTTATTAACTCAAGAGATTCGTTCATTTATTTCCTCACCGAGCATTCGCTCGCGTGTTATTACTTTATTATTGTATTCTACTACTTTAAAAAATTAAAGAGAGAATTATTTCCCTTACTTACAACTTACCAAACTTCTTTACTGAGTTTAGCAAGATATTAGAGAAGAGCTCCATTACCTTTAAAGCTTCATCCTTTATATGTTCGTGTTTAAGCACTACATTCTCGATTCCTGCTGCCATATTAGTCACGCAACTGATTCCACAAACTTTCATACCAATATGGTTTGCAGCAATACATTCTGGAACCGTACTCATACCTACTAAATCAGCTCCAATAATTCGAAGCATTTTAACTTCTGATGGTGTTTCATAAGTTGGGCCAAGCACGCCTGCGTATACACCAGACTTCATTTCATAATTTTGTTCTTTGGCACACGCTTTAACTATTTCTCTTAGTTCAGGGCAGTACGCTTTAGTCATATCAGGAAAACGTGGACCCATTTCGTTATCATTGTCACCAATAAGAGGATTTTTTGCCATCATGTTAATATGGTCTTCAATTGCAACTAATTCTCCCGCTCTATACTTCTCGTTAATTCCACCTGCTGCATTGGTAAGCACAAGTATTTCTGCTCCAAGTTTAGAAAGGAGTCTTGTTGGAAAAACTACGTCATCCATCGATAGACCTTCATAGCAATGAAATCTTCCTTGTAGAATTACGACTTCAACATTATCAACTTTTCCTATAATCAATCTTCCTTTATGACCTTCAACAGTCGTTCGATGGAAGTGAGGAATGTCGTTATAAGAAATAATTGTAGGGTTCTCAATTTTATCTACAAATGCTCCAAGTCCAGAGCCAAGAATAATACCGACTTTAGGCGAACACTTCTTTGTATCTTGAATATATTTTGCAGCTTCTGCTAGTTTCTTTTGCATGGTAAATTCCTAATTTAACAAATTGGGTTCTCATCTATGTCGTAGATAAGAGGTTTTAACGTTGTTGGCTTAGTGGCCTTAATCTTAATATTTTTAGAAAGAATCTCTTCTTCAATTGAAGTCACTGTCGACTCTTGTCCCTCATTATAGTAAAGAGTAATAAGCTTCTCGCCAGCTTTCACTTTTTCACCAATTCTTTTATGTATAATTAGTCCCACTCCAAAGTCGATAAGATCAGAGGTCTTCTTTCTCCCGCCACCAAGAGATACAATATGCTCACCAATTTCCTGACAGGCAATTGAAGTAATATATCCACTTTTTAAAGAAAGAACTTCTTTTTGGTGCTTGGCAATTGGTAGACGAGTGTAGTCATCAACGATTAGTTCATCTCCACCTTGATTCTTTATTAAATTTCTAAAGCTCTCTAGCGCCTTACCATTTTTTAACACTTCTTTAGCCTTTTTTATTCCTGCCTTATGGCTTTTTGCTAGTCCAGCTAGATAGACCATTCCTCCGGCCAATTGAACAGATACTTCAGTTATATCCTTTGGACCATTATTTTTTAGAGTCTCAATGCTTTCTATAATCTCTAGAGAGTTTCCAACAGCATCACCAAGAGGCTGATTCATATCAGTGATAATAGTCATCATTTTCTTATCAAAGCGTGTCGCTGTATCTCGTAAACTTTTCCCAAGGGCTTTGGCCCTTGCTCTGGTTTTCATGAAAGCACCCGAGCCTGTTTTGATATCCATCACAATACCGTTTGCACCTTCGGCCAACTTTTTACTCATAATCGATGCTGTAATTAGAGGGATACTTTCAACGGTAGCGGTAACATCCCTTAGAGCATATATTTTCTTATCGGCCGGAGCAATTTCTCCAGTTTGTCCAATAAGAGCGATTCCATCCTTTTCAACCGCCTTTTTAAAGTCTTCTAGTGAAAGAGTTGTTTGAAATCCTTTTACAGCTTCAATCTTGTCAACTGTACCACCTGTATGTCCTAGTCCTCTTCCGGCCATCATCGGAACTTTTACTCCACAGGCATGGGCAATAGGGGCAAGAATAAAAGAAGCTTTATCGCCAACGCCACCTGTACTATGTTTGTCGATTACATTTGTTCCTTCAAATTTTAATGTTTTTCCAGAATAGAGCATGGCATCTGTCAAAGATGCCGTTTCACTCTTGTCAAAACCTTGAAGGTAAATGGCCATTAAAAGAGCACTGGTCTGATAATCTGGAATGGACTTGTCAGTTACGCCACTAATAAACCACTTAATTTCTTCATCACTTAACTTGTGACCATCTCTTTTTTTCGAGATAATTTCGTAAGGTGTAAACTTTAATTCTAATTTCTTATTTTTCATGAACTTGACTCATTATTAAAAAAAACGCATCGTTATAGGGTAACTTTCTTTATGAAAGAATAAACATCATATTCTTCGGGTCTTTAACTGTAAATGGCCCGTTTAAGGCGGTTTTTAAATGTTAGTGAAATTTCGTAAGTACTCAATAGTTTTTATTAGTCTCTTTACATTACTCTTTACGCCTAGCGCATTTGCTGAGGCAAAGTCGAGTGACATTCTTGATGAGTCATTAGGGGATTTATCACTTGTTGGAGGAATGGGACTCGGGGGAGCAATCTTAGGACTTTCTACACTGTCATTTGTTGAAGAGCCAAAAGATCACCTTAAAAATATTTTAATCGGTGGTGCTTTCGGTGTAATTGTAGGGGTAGGAGTTGTTGCGTGGCAACAAGCGACAAAGAGTAAGGGAACTTACGAAAACCTCGGTAGTATTCCAACTGCAGAGTTTGGAACTTCTCAACGAGTTGCGTGGCAAAGCAAACAAAGTGAAAAGTCTTTTAGAAAGAATGCTAAGAACTTTCCAACATTTAGTTACGCATTTGATTTCTAATTATTTGTAATAACGCTTAATTTTGCTGTGCGTGAAATTTCTCTTTTCTATATAGCTCTGGTACTCTGATTTGAATTTATAAATCGGAGTATTTTTATATGGAAAGATTCATTTCTTTATTTGGTTTAATTGTAATGGTTTCGGCCGCAGTTTTAATGAGTAGTGATAGAAAGAAGATAAACTGGAGAACAGTTTTTTCCGGAATTACTCTACAAATAGTTCTAGGTTTAATTATTTTAAAAACCGATGTAGGGCAGAACTTCTTTGAATACGCCCGAGAATTTTTCGCTGGAATTCTATCTTACACAAATGAAGGCTCTAAATTTATCTTTGGAAGCTTTACAGATGTTAGTAAATTTGGCTTTGTTTTCTTTGTACAAGTTCTTCCAACAATTCTCTTTATGAGTGCTTTAATGTCCATTCTTTATCATGTCGGAGTAATGCAAATTGTAATTCGATTTATGGCCAAAGTGATGGTGAAAATAATGGGTACGTCTGGTGCTGAATCTTTAGCGGCAGCGGCCAATGTTTTTGCGGGGCAAACAGAGGCTCCACTAGTGATTCGACCATTTATTGGAAAGATGACTAAGTCAGAACTCATGGCCTTAATGACTGGAGGAATGGCAACAGTTGCTGGAGGTGTTCTAGCAGCTTATGTTGGGTTTGGAATTGATGCTGCTCACTTGTTAGCTGCTTCAGTTATGTCTGCACCAGCTGCACTTGTTTGTGCCAAAATTTTAGTTCCGGAAACTGAAGACTCACATACTCATGGAGATTTAAAGCTCAACGTAGAAAAGACAACTGCAAACTTAGTAGATGCGGCTGCACATGGTGCAAGTGAAGGTCTTCAATTAGCGCTAAATGTAGGGGCAATGTTATTGGCCTTCATTGCTTTAATTGCGATGGCCAATGGTCTTCTCGGTCTTGTTGGCGGATGGTTTGGATACCCAGAATTAACTTTAGAATTAATCTCTGGAGTTTTATTTGCTCCAGTAGCATGGCTAATGGGTGTTCCTTGGGCGGACTGTACAATAGTAGGTTCGCTACTTGGAAAGAAAATGATTTTAAATGAATTTGTAGCATATCTTGATTTAAAGGATATGATCACTGCAGGTTCTATATCTCAGCGTTCAATAAATATTTCTACATACGCCCTTTGTGGTTTTGCAAATTTCAGCTCAATTGCAATTCAAGTTGGTGGTATTGGTGTTCTTGCTCCAGAGAGAAGACAAGATTTAGCAAGACTAGGGTTTAAGTCAATGATTGGTGGAACAATTGCCTGTTTTATGACTGCTTGTATTGCGGGAATGTTTTTATAATTACTAATTAAGGAAAATCATGGCAAAGCAGCTAATAATTAATCAAACCCTGAACGAGTGCCGTGCGGTACTAATGGAAAATGGGGAGATTTTAGACTTTCTAATGGAGAGATCAACCGAAGGTGAGGGAAAAGTTCCTCAGGTAGGAGATATCTTTAAGGGGATTGTTCTAAGAGTTCTTCCGGGAATGCAATCGGCCTTCGTTGATATTGGCTGGGAAAAAGCGGCCTTTCTCTATGTTGATGATGCATATATACCTACGCTCGAAGAACAGCGTGAGATGGCAGAAAAAACTAAGAAGATGATAGAGTCTCAAGTTAGAGTTGGGGAAGTTATTCCAGATGAGTTCAGCACATTGAATGAATCGGTCAATATGAGGTTTAGACCTTCTCATACAACTATTGAGAGCTTTTTGAAGGAAGGGCAAGAAATACTTGTTCAGGTTGCAAAAGAGCCAATCTCTACGAAAGGACCAAGAATAACACGTCAGATTACTCTTGCTGGTAGACATGTTGTTTTTATGCCTTTTATTGAGCATACGGGTGTTTCAAGAAGAATTGAGAATGAGAGTGAAAGAGAGAGACTAAAAAATATTTTAGATGCTGTTAGACCTGAAGGGCAAGGAATTATTGCTCGTACGGTTGCCGAGGGGCAGAGCCAAAAAACTTTAAAGTCAGACTACAATATGCTGGTCAAGATTTGGAAAGAAATTCAAAAGAAATCTGAAAAATCTAAACCTTCGATGGTTTGCTATAGAGATCTAAATTTTATTCAAAGGCTTCTTAGAGATATTACTGATGAAGATGTTTCAGAAGTTATCGTCGACTCGAAAGAGAACCAAAAAGAAGTGGATAAGTTTTGTGCTAAATATCTTCCACTCATTAAAGGAAAGTCCAGACTCTATGATGAGCAGGCCCCTATTTTTGAAAAATATGGAATCGATATGGAAATCGAAAGGGCCATTAGTAATAAGGTTTACTTACGCTCTGGTGGATCTTTGAATATTGACCAAACAGAAGCACTCGTTTCAATTGATGTTAACACGGGAAAATTTGTAGGTAGAAAAAACTTAGAAGAAACAATTCTTAGAACTAATATGGAAGCAGTTAAAGAAATTGCTTATCAGTTACGTTTAAGAAACTGTGGTGGAATTATCATCATCGATTTTATTGATATGGAAAGAGAAGAACATAGAGTGACTGTTTATAATCACTTAATAGATGCTCTTAAGAAAGATCGTTCAAAAACTAATGTTCTTCCGATTTCTGGACTTGGACTTGTGGAAATGACAAGAAAGAGAACCAGGGATACTTTGACTCGTGTTCTTTGTGAACCTTGTCCATATTGTGAGGGAACGGGGAGAGTAAAGTCTACTCTTACTGTTTGTTATGATCTGATAAGAGAGCTTATTAAAGTTTTAGGAAAAGCAACGGGAACAAAAGTCTTCATATATGCGCATCCAGAAGTAACGGCCAGGCTATGTGGTGATGATTTAGATATGATCGAAAATTTAGAAGAAGCCTATGGGAAGTCTCTACAAATTAGATCTGAAAATAACTATCATATTGAACAATACGAAATATTTTCTCAAGAGTTTTAGTGCTTAAGGAGACATAAGTCTCCTTAAACTCTTTTAAATACCCCATCTGATACTTTCTCGAATGAATTATGATCAATTTTCTGTTTAATATTCACGAATAGTAGACCATCTTTTTTTAATTTCATCGCGAAATTATCAGTAATTCTTTGTATATCTTTGTTTGAAAAGTACATGAGCACATTTAAACAAATGACCAAATCAAATTTTTTTTCTAATGATAAGATCTTTCTTAAATCTCGAGTTTCAAAAAAGCAGTTGTCCTTGATGATATTTGATATAGTAAAGTGATTGGCATTAACCTTTAATTTACTTTGATAAATATTAGGTATGAACTTTTGTTCAATTATTTTGTATTCCCCTTTCTTTGCTATTTCAATACTTTTAGAATCTACATCGATACCTGTAATCTTATATTTTAATGAGTTGGAGTATTCTTTTAAAAAGAGCGCAATACTATAAGGCTCTTGACCTGTTGAGCATCCAGCACTAAGTACTTCTAGCTTTTGAAGGTCTTGCCTATTTTTAACAAAGTCTAATATTTCTCTTTGTAGAGTAGAGTAGCGAAACCATTCTGTAGTATGATTTGTAATTTTTGAGATTAGCTCTTGAGAAATTTTTTGTTTTGATAAAACTAAGTCTTTATATTCTATGTAGTCTGTTATTCCTAAGGCTCTCATATGTGAGCGTATTTCAGCATGAAACACAGATGCTCTGGTCTCCGACTCATTGCCAGTTTTAAAAGTTATATATTCAAAAATTTCATCAATACCTTTTATATTCGAAGGATCATAAGTTTTTAAGGTGACTTCAAAAGTTGAAGTATTAAATGTTATCTCTCTTCCAAATTTACCTCGAATATTTCGATCTAGAATTGGAATTCCATGTTTATCGAGAGTGTCTATCGCAATAGAAATATTGTTCTGACATAATTGCAATCCAGTGTATTTATCCCCAGTGACATTTGCTCCTCCGTATATTTTCGCTTTTAAGGAAGCTCGCATAGAGCCATTTTGTAGAAACTTTTGAATTAGGTTTTCAATTGCAAAAATACCGTATTCATTCTCATGATGCTTAGAATTTTGCTCAGGAAATGAATTAAGATAATGGCAAATTCCACTTGTCATTTTAATAGGGTCAAAAATTATAACCGAAACGCAAGAACCTAGAGTGGTAGATATTAAAGATGGTGTTGTTCTAAAGTAAAGTCCACCCGGTGGAAGAAACTCAGATTTTAAGTTTTTCATTTAGGTATTATAGCTTAAAAAAATATCAATTATTGTATGGCCAGCTTTAATTATTCTTAAGATTTTGTTCAAGCGATTAATTCGTTAGACTCTATTGCTCAGTTCTGTCCTTGGGTTTACTATCTGTTTATGAAAAAGACTGTGAACCTATTTCCATTAACTAAGATTTCTCTTCAGACCGGGATTCAAAGGCCGCTAAATATTTTTGAGCCCCGCTATTTAAAAATGATTGAAGATTCAATTCAAACAGAGACTCCGGTTGCTCTCGTTTACGGTAAAAGTGAACTTGAACCTGGAGATATTTCAATTGAGCATGAGATCTTTAGCTGTATTAAGCCGGTTGCTGGCTTTGGTTTACCTCGATTGATTCAAAAAAGTGATGACGGAAGTATGGTCATCATGCTTCCTGGGGAAGGAAAGGCCCGCATAACTAAGATTGTTACCAATGATAAGCCTTATCTCACCGCTGAATATGAAATTATAAATGAAGTTCAAAAACTAGAATGTGAAAATGTTTTATTGATGAGAAGATTATCGACCTGTCTTGAGAAATGGATTTGTTCAAATGTCAAAATGCAGGGGCAAAAAGATGTTTTGCTGGGCCACCTTAATGAACCTTGTAGGATAGTCGGTCTCTATGTTGAGCTTTTGATAGCCTGTCCTGACACAAAGCAGAAGGTCTTAGAAATTGATGATATTAACGAAAAAATTCAATATCTTGCGCTAATGTGATCACTCATGTTCTTTATTATTGATAACACAGTAATTACAGGTAGTTATTATGCGTCAATAATCTTCCATATCCGTTTACCTTTTACTTCATTTTTGCTATCTTGTGCGAACATTTAAGAAGAATCTCGCTCTAACCGCCGGGTTAGGGCCATAAATTGTCCGGGAGGTTTACATGATTTATGAATTGGCCATCGTGGCTAAGACGGAAGCTACAGAAGAACAAAGAGCAGCAGTTAATACAATGGTTGCTGAAGTAGTTTCAGAATTTAAAGGTGAAGTTTTATTAACTGATGATTGGGGTAACAAGCACTTTGCTCAAGCCACTTCAAACGGTATTAAGACAGGTCACTATCTTTACCTAGTTGTTTCTGGAAACGGTGACGCTCTTAAAGAAATTGAAAGACGTCTAAAGAACAACGAACTTATCCTTAAGAAAATTTTCGTAAAAGTTGGCGACACTAAAGAAGAAGGTGAAAAATTCGCTAAAACTTTTAAGTCTCCATTTTCTAAGAAATTTAATGGATCAATCGTTGATGACGGTGATGCAGATAAAGATCTTGAAAAAGATAAGAAGAGATTTGCAAGAAGAAAAGCATGTTGGTTTGCTGCAAACTGTATAACTCCAGATTGGAAAGATCCTAAGACTTACGGTTGGTTAATCAATGAATTTGGTAAGATCAATCCAGGCCGTGTTTCAGGTATCAGTCGTAAGAGTCATAGACTTGCTGACGCTGCTATTAAAAGAGCGAGAAACATGGGTCTAGTTAGTCACATTACTAATACTTTTGCTGAATAATTAGGGTTTTAAGTAAAAATGAATTCTGACCAAGATAATACATACGTTAAAACATCTACCAACTCGAAGGAGAAGGTAATTGGTGATTTAACTAATGGGAAGCTCATCTTCTTAGGTGTCGTTTCTTTGATATTATCTTCTTTAGGACCATTATGTGTGTTTGCACTTGTTCCACTTTCTACAGCTTTTCTACTCTATGGAGCGAAGAAGACTTGGATAATGACTCTATCAATTGGGGCAATTATTCTTGCGATATCTATTGCAATTCCAAGTTTAGCAGGCTTTCAAAGTTTAGGAGTTGGCTTTAATGTTCTAGCATTAATGGCCTATTTAACGGCTAATGTAGTTTGGAAAAAAGTAAACCCTGTTATAGGTCTTATAAAGAACGGCTTTTTTATTTTTACATTAATATCACTTATTGTAGGTGGGATTTTAATTGTCAGTGAAAAATCTGCAATTGATCTGGTTACAGAGCAAGTTCAAGTAATTGGACAAACTATAAAATCAAGTCCTAGCTATAATGAAATTATGGCAACTGGCGGTGCTCAAGCCGATGATTGGGCCTATATAATTAAGTACCCTAAAGAGATCGCGACTAGAATTTTAGAGCTTTCAATTGGAGGGGCCTTTGTTGGAGTTTTCTTTATTCTGTGGATGTCACAATTCATGCTTATGAGAAACTCACGTATTTGGAAATCAATTCATGATTATCCTTTTACAATGAAGGATTTTGTGCGCTTTAAAGTGCCTGAACAATTTATATTCATACTAATTTTAGCCATGGCGTTCATTCCTCTTGGAACTTATGTTTTAAAGAGTGAGCTTCTTACTTTAGTTGGGTGGAATGTTGTTTATGCATTAGCTATCTTTTACTTTTTTCAAGGTTTTGGAATCGTCTCGGACGCGCTTGATAAATTTAGAATTTTCGGATTCTTTAGAAGCTTTATAGTCATCTTTTCAATCTTTGCAGGATATCAAGTTCTTGCTCTGTTGGGAGTGTTAGACTTATGGGTGAATTTTAGAAAGTTCTTACAAAAAAAAAATAATAATGAAGGAGATATAATATGAAAGTTATCTTAACTGAGAGAGTAAATACTCTTGGAAATATCGGGGAAATCGTTAACGTATCTAGCGGTTATGCTAGAAACTACCTTATCCCAGGTAAATTTGCAGTACTTGCTGATGATGCAAATACAAAACAATTAAACCACCACCAAAAAGTTCTTGCTAAGAAGATCGCTGAAGAAAAAGCTGCAGCATCTGTAATTGCAAAGAAAATTGAAGGTAGAACAATCGAATTCGTAAGAAAAGTTGCTGGTTCAGGTAAACTTTTTGGTGCTGTTTCTAACTTAGAAATCGCTAAAGAATTTGCAAAAGAAGAGATCTCTCTTGAGAAGAGAATGATTTCTGTATCTGCTCCAATCAAAGCTTTAGGAACATTTGATGTTGTTGCTAAACTTGTTGATGGTGTTGAAGCTTCTTTCAAAGTAAATGTTGTAATCGATCCTGTTCAAGCAGAAGAGATGAAAAAGAAGCACGAAGATGCTGAAAGAAAGAAAGCTGCTGCTGCAGAAGCTGCTGCTAACGGTGAGACTGTTGAAGTTGAAACTGAAGAAGTAAAAGAGCTTACTGAAGAAGAAAAACTTAAAGAAGAAGCTAACAGAATTTTAAGATCATAATTGATCTTATTGTTTGGGCCTAGAGCTTGCTCTAGGCCTTGTTTTTAAATCCCCCTCAAATTATTCAGGAGAAAGTTATGGAGAGAAATCTCAAGCAACTTCCACACGATCTATTAGCAGAAAAATCATTACTTGGTTGTCTAATTATGGATGGTAATTCTTTTGATGAAATGAGTGATTTAAAACTAAAGAGAGAGGACTTCTATCATCCTCAATATGGCGTAATCTATGAAGCCATTACTGACTTAAATAATAGTAGCCAACCAATTGATCTCATTACTGTTTGCTCTAAATTAACCGAACTAGGTAAAATTGAAGAAGTAGGTGGTCAAGCTTCCGTTATGGGAATTGTAGAAGATCAAGCCTCTGCCGCAAATATTTATCATTACGCTAAGGTTGTTAAAGATAAATCCAGTATGCGCGAGGTTGTCCGGACTGCGGAGAGAGTCGCGGCCATGGGTTATGACTTCGGTGGTAAGCCTGAAGACTTTATTCAAGAAGTAGAGTCTAGTTTTTTTAAATTAACTAATGAGGCCAAGTCTGGAAAGATGCAGAAACTAAACTCCTGCCTCAAACTTAATCTAAAAGAGCTTGAAGATACTTCTAGAAAGCCAGGAGAGATTCATGGACTGACTACAGGGTATCCTAAAGTTGATGAGATGTTATTAGGTCTCCAACCTGGCCAGCTCATTGTACTTGCTGCTCGTCCTGCTATGGGGAAAACGGCTTTGGCCCTTAACTTCGCACAAAATGCTTGTGCCGCCTCTGGTCTACCTGTGGCAATTTTCTCTCTGGAGATGTTATCTAACGAACTTTCAATGCGTCTTCTTTCTCAAAAAGCAAAAGTAGACTCTAAGAGAATTAGGCAAAAGAACTTCTTAGATACTGACCTTAGAAGTATTGGTAAAGCGGTTCAAGAACTTTCACAATATCCGATCTATATAAATGATTCTGGTGATTCAACTATCTTAGATATTCAGTCTCAGTGTCGTAAAATTAAGACTGAGTCCGGTATTGGTTTAATAATAATTGATTACCTTCAGTTAATGAGTGCTAGTACTAAAAACCTTCCTAGAGAACAGCAGATCTCTGAAATGTCTAGGGGTCTAAAGTCCATGGCAAAGGAACTTGGTTGTCCAGTGATTGCACTTTCCCAGCTTAACCGTGGTGTTGAGGCAAGACCTAATAAACGTCCGATGACTTCTGACTTAAGGGAATCTGGTGCAATTGAGCAGGATGCTGATATTATTATGTTCGTTTATAGAGATGAATATTATAACCCTGATACAAAAGAGCCTGGAATAGCTGAGATTATAGTTGGTAAAAACCGTGCTGGTGAAACAGGGACGGCCAAATTATCTTGGGTAGGTCCTTATACTAGTTTCGAGAATCCTGCTTTTTCTACTGATGATAACTAGTTTACTATGTGGTCAACTTTTTGGGATGGTGAGAAATTTACTCGTTATTCAAAACCTTTAAAGGCTAAGGCCTATTATCTCAATCATTATATTGACCTTCTCACGGGAGCTTCACACCCATTTAAGTTTGATCAATTTAAAGAATATTTGGAGACAATAAAGCTTCAGACAACAGAGTTTGAAGCTAAGAGAATCTTTCATTTATTTTATGAAGCTGGATATGAATTTAATGATCTTGAATTTTCTTCAGATGATACTCTCTTGGTTTTAGAGTTAGAGTATGAGCGACAAGACAAGTGGACTCCGATCACTTCTTCAACAGAGATCAGCCTAAGACCTTTAAAGGGTGTTCATAAAAGAAAGTATAAAGAAGATTTTAAAAAAGTTCAGCGACATTTGAAAAATGGAGACTGTTATCAAGTAAACCTTACTTATGATTTCGAGTTTGCAATTAATGAAGATTATTCAGCAGATGACATATGTTCAAAGCTCTGGGCAAAACGAGAAAATATCTCTCCTTATGCGCATGCCACTTTTGTTGAAGAATTAGACCTTTTACTACTAAGTAATTCGCCTGAATGTTTATTTAACTCAAGAGTAGAAAGTACGGAACCAGTTATTTGGTCAATGCCAATAAAAGGAACCCTGCCTCGAACAGAAAATTGGAAAAGAGACTGGGAAAAACTCCTATCGTCTAATAAAGACCAAGCCGAATTAAATATGATTACTGACCTTTTGAGAAATGATCTAACTCGAATTGAACTAAGCGCCTCTAGAGTTGTTAAAAAAAATGAACCTCTTTTAGTACCTAAAATTATTCATCAGTATTCCCTTATAACCACGAGGCTTTCTCAGGATGCTAATCTCTTAAAGGTAGTTCGCGCCATGTTTCCTGGGGGGAGTATAACGGGGGCACCAAAACTTAAAGTAATGCAAATAATTAAGGACATAGAAAAGAGAAATAGAGGGGCGTACTGCGGAAGTACAATACTAATGGCCAATAGAATGTGTAACTCTTCCATTAATATCAGAACGGCCGTTGTTGATCTTAAAAATAGAAAACTTAATTATAGTGCTGGTGGAGGCATTACATTATTGAGTAACTGTGAAGATGAGTTCTTAGAAATGCATTTGAAAAAAGATTCTTTTATAAAGATTCTTATCTCATAGATTAGTATTACTTATTGATTAATAGAGCATTTTGTCGAAGTTCTACATTCCGATCGTGATATTTTAAAGTTTCAATTAACAAATCATTGTAAGAAAGCCAGATTAAATAGTTGATAAAATTATTCTTAATCCTCTAAAATCAGTACTTTAGTTCTTTTTTATTTATCTAATAAAGTCTTACAATTCGCTGTAAGATGATGCAAATATTTGACACTCTGAAACAGGATTAGATAACATTTTTATGCACCATAAGAAATGAGGCCATCGGCATGGATAGGCATAACTAATATTAGGAATAAGATCTTCCTAAAGTTATAGCAGCTGATGATAGGTACAAAGGAGTGTAAAGTGTCACAACAAGATTTGGCCAAGACGGCAGAATTGAATTCGCAAACTTCCAGTATGGATGAAAAGGTTTCGTTTTCGACTCTTTCAGAAATGACGGGATTTCCAGTTGAGTTTATTAAGAAAGAACTTCTTATAGACGAGGAACCTGTTTCAATGTCCCTACTCAGAAAATCAATGGCCACTTATTTGGAGTCAACGATCGAGTTTGTAAAAAGCTAGTTGATGACACTCTTAAGCCTTGGGCGGGGAAACATAGGAGTTGTTTTCAATTTAAGAGTAGACATCTATTTAATGGACCCGGCCTAGTGCCGGGTCTTTTTTTATCTAAAAGTTTGTAAAATTTATCTACACCGATACATACTCTTTTAATAATGATTTAAAGCGCCATCTTTTTGGAGAAAGCTATGAAATTATTATTACTATTTACAATATTATTAAGTCTACCAGTTAGCGCTTCTACTAAGCGTACATATAAGTGTTCAAATCCAAGATCTCTGGATAAGGGATTAAATCTCACAGTTCTAGATTCAGGTGATGCTTTAATCGAGTATAATCACGAAATAATCTATCTTACTTCTTTGTCTGAAAATAGAGAGGGGATTTCTTTTAAAACGGAAAGAGGTGATTTTTTGAAATTATCTTTTGATAATGAAGGTTTAAGTCTTCAAAACTTAAATGAGATCATTTCCGTCAATTACTATCGTGCCAACTGTAGAGCACTATAAGAAAAATATTTAGGGCTAACTTATAGAGTAGTTTAAGATAAAGTTATTAGATGAATTACTTTGTTAAGTTACACCTCGTCCTACTTTGCCTATATAGTTTAAATACTTATTCTAAGTCAGATAATTTTTTGGCAAAGATTCCTTGTACTAATCAAACCCTCGAAGCAGTTGGTAATTTTGGAACTCCAGAGAAATGGAGTAAGACCTCTGAGTCTACTGTTAGTTCTCCATTAGAAGAAGGAGGAGAAGTAAGGCTTCAAGTTGAAGGCAATAAGTCGTTGGTAACAATGAATAACTCTTCTGTTGAAGTTGGTTTTAGTTTTACAATGCCTGAATGTAGCGTCGTTCTTCTAAAGTCAAAGTTTATCGGTAGCGGTTTTAGTGATGATGATCTGACTAAGCTGATGAAGAAGAATAAGAAAGGAATTATTCTTGTCTGGTCTGCACATATGAGCTTGTCAGTTTATGAACTAGTAGAGTTGCAAGAGTATATAAGTGAACTTGGGGTTCCTGTAAAAGTTCTTGCAGACCTAAATTCACTAGAAGAAATATCTAAGAAAATAATTGGAAAGTATAAATTACCCAAAGAATACTTAGAGAAAATGAATTCAAGAAAGCTAGAAAAGTTTGGCATAAACATTCACTATCCAAGTATGGTCCTTTATAAAAATTCAAAATTAATAGTTCGAGTTCCTGGGTATAATAATAAAATTAAGCTTCAGGCCTTAATCAAAAAATATCTGGAATAAATATGAAAAAATCCATCTTTTTTCTAATACTACTTTCGTGTCCAACTTTTGCAGCAGTTGATAAGAAAATGTGTAATATGAGTAACGAAAGTATTATCAAAAGGATCGTTCCTAAATTAGAGCCAAATTACTTCTTCAAGGCCTCCCCTGATGGCAGGTATATATACTACATTGGAGAGAATAAGAATTTTAGGCTTGATACTCATACTGGTGAGGAGTTATTACTTCCAGGAGAAGCTGATCCAGTACCAAGTCAAGATGGAAAGTTCTTAACTTCGATCAATTGGAGGAATCCTTCTTTACCACGTTGGTCTTTGAATTTAATGCAAATGAAAAATTGGGATATCATAAGAGATCGAAGAGGGGATTTTGACAAGCGTACTGGTAGGATTGATTCAAATACATCACGTACTTACCAGAGTGTCGGAACACTAGATAATGGAAACTATAGAGTATTGAGCTTAGATGATAGTCAGGCTGTAGGTCGGCTTTTGATTAGAGATTATAAATTAAATGGAAGTGATATTTTAGGTGTTCAAAGTGAAGATTTTAAAATTCCTGCTGAAGGCTATAAATTGCCAATGATCTCAAGAGATGGACGTGAGTTATCCTTATTAGATGTAAATACTAATCAGACTGTTATTTTTAGTATTGCAGAAGATGGTTCAGGAATTAGGGAGATCGATCGTTTAGATTATCCATCTGGTAAGGCCGATTTTAACTTCGACTCTTCTAAAATAGCATTTCATGTGACTGAAACAGTTAATCAAAATCGTGCAAGAAGAATTTCTGCTGAGATCGCACTTCCTCCAAAGTTTAATGATGAGGCAGAAGTTCGAAATGTATTTGTCTATGATAGAAATAATAAATCCATCACTCCTGTAACACAAAATAAAATTGGAAATTCTTATTTTCCCGTTTTTATTGAAAACGATACTATTATCTATCTTGATCAAAGACCAGGTCAGAAATTGAGCTTTGTTTATTCAAAAATCCCTGATGTTCCTCCACGATCAATTGATATTGCTCGTAGCTGCTTCAAAGGAGAGGTGTTTGATGACTCCTTTAGTAAGCTTGCTGAGCTTTGGAAGGGAATATGTACCGATTGGGATGGAGGTGATAATTCTGCATTGAAAGTTATGATGCTTAATATCCCTTATGATTTTTGTATTCAAATCGCTAAGAGTTCACGTGGCAAAGATAAGGCCGAACTAATTAAGGTATGCGATGCTTTGGCAGAATCAGAGATTAAAAAACCTTCAATTGCTACTCTTACAAATCCTGTTGAGAAAATGCTTCAAGTTAAATGTGCCATCTGTCACCAAGATAATCTTCCCTTTAAAGATAAGGCGAAGCTTAAAGATTATAAGAATAAAATTCTAAAAAGAGTTAAATCTAAAGATGAAAAATACAGAATGCCTCTAGGCGGAAGCTTATCTCAATCTGAGATTAAAGAGTTAGAAGTCTATTTAAAATCATTATAAAGCTGATGTAATTAGTTGGTTATTGCTCTAGAGCATTAACCAACTAGGAAAAAGCTATCATAGCGAAAACACATTGAACTTCATCTATAATTATTTAATAAGACTAAAGTAGAGGAAAGTCTATTAATGTAAGAAGAAATTCCTACATTCAAATAGTTAGTAAAGAATTTGTAAGGCCAATTCTAAAATTTCCGATACTTAGATAACTTAAATATTACAAGGAAGTATTTCATGGATATAGCGTCCATTATCGGGATTCTAGTTGCGTCGGTTGCGATTCTAGGATCAATTTTAGTTGGTGGTGATTTAGGTATTTTTATCGACGTTCCTTCAACTCTAGTTGTTGGGCTTGGTCTAATAGGGGTTACATTCTTTAGATGGCCAATTGAAATCGTAAAAAATATTGTTGGCTTTGCTATGAAAGCATTCTTCTTCTCTCCTGCTGATCCAAAGTCTACAATAGATGAAATTGGAAATTTAGCAGAAACGGCTAGAAGAGAATCAGTATTTGCTCTTGAAAAAGTTCCAATCGAAGATCCATTTCTTAAAAAAGCAATGACACTTGCAGCAGATAACAGACCTCCTGAGGTCATAAGTTCAATTCTACAACTTGAAATTGATGCAATGATTGAAAGGCATAAGGTAGGAGTAGAAGTGTTCCAAGGGATGGCGGATGATGGTCCTGCGATGGGAATGATTGGGACCTTGATTGGTCTGGTACAGATGCTTCAGAACCTTTCAGATCCTTCTGCAATTGGTCCAGCCATGGCCGTTGCACTACTAACTACATTCTATGGAGCAATTATTGCGAACGTTTTTTGTAATCCAATGAAAACAAAAATGGCCTATAGATCCGGACTTGAAGCTGCAAAGATGAGTATTATTATTGCAGGAACACTAGGTATTGTTGCGGGTGAGAACCCAAGACTAATAAAAGAAAAATTAAATGCGTTCTTACCACCTTCTGAAAGAGATGCTGGTAATGAGGAAGCAGCAGAATAATAAATCGTTAGGATGACGAGGTAACTATGGCAGAAGAAGCAGAAAACCAAGCCGCTGGTGGTGGTGATGAAGTACCACCAGAAGAAGTTAAGTGTCCCGATTGTCCCCCTGGCCTTCCGGGCTGGATGGCGACATTTTCGGATCTCGTTACACTGCTACTGACATTCTTCGTTTTACTTCTATCATTTGCTAAAACTGAAACAGCTAAATATGAAGCAGCATTAGGTTCTATTCGTGATGCTTTTGGTGGAAACGTCTTAAAGCACGGTGAGGTAATTCAAAGAGGTAAGTCTCCTGATGATTCTCCAACTATGATTGACTCTCAGGAACCTATTAGGCCATTTCCTATCGACTTCCTCACAATGGAAGGTATTTTAGATAAGCATGAAATTAATCGAGAGTCAGATGAAGACTTGAAGAAGATGAAGAATGATCTCTATGAATTTAATCTATCCGACTCTGTAAATATCTATGAAATGCCTGAAGGTATCAAGGTTAGGGTTAAGGATAAGATTTACTTTAAAAAAGGGTCTTTGGAGATCGCTAATGAAAAGCTATCTGTAGATGTTTATTCAAGGCTTATTAAATTACTCACTAATAAGTCTTGGACTGTTTTCGTCCAAGGCCATGCTAGTAGAGGTGAAGAGTCTACAGATAAGAAAAAAGATGCTTTTGAACTCTCTGGAGCAAGAGCAAGTGCTGTTACTAGATCTTTAGTTCGTAGAGGTGTAAAACCAGAAAGAATAACGACAGTCTTTTATGGAGATGTTCGTCCTGAGAATATTCCAGGTAAGAGTCAGAAGCTGATTGAAGAGGCTTCAAGAAGAGTTGAGTTCATTATTCGTAAAACAGATCTTGATACTACAGGACATAAGGTTGATTCAAAATAAAGCAAATCTGTGTATATTAAAAAATTATTCGACTATAGAAGAGCTCCTTAGTAAGGAGCTTCTTTTTTCAAAAAGCTTTCTGAAAAAAACTTTTGCAAAGAACTTTTTAAATAAGAAAGTAATGAGCAAAGACGAGCTATATTTACCATTGGATATACTAAATAAAGGCCTGATAAACCCAATTTATAGCAATCAAAAAATTGAGAAGATTTTTGAAGATGAAAACTTCTTAGTTATAAATAAGCCTTTTGGTATTCATGGTCACCCTCACACCTACTTAGAAACAGATACTGTGCTTAATTCAATTCGAAGCGAATACTGTTATGAGCATCTTACTTACTTTCAAGAAAGTGCTGAGTCTACACTATTGTATAGATTAGATAAGGAAACAAGCGGAGTGCTAATCTTTGCAAAAAGTTTAGAGTTACATAATAAATGTCGTGAAAATTTTTCTAAAATTGCAAAAAGAAAAGAGTATCTAGCAGTTGTGCGTGGAGATTTCAATAAAGATGGACAACATCAACATGAACTCACGACATTTGGCCCTAAAGGGGCCACGATGAAAGCAACTCCTTGTTCAGGAAGTGGAGTAACATTAGAAGTTGAAAAAATAGATTATAACGAACAAGAGAACCTTTCTCTAGTTAAGGTATTACTAGGTCGTGGAGTTAAACACCAAATTCGCTGTCAATTAGCGCAAATTGGATTTCCTATTTTAGGTGATATTCTTTATGGGGGGAGTGAAAGTGAGCGATTATTTTTACACGCTCATAGATATCAATTAGAGTTTGAAGGACATCAGCTTGATGCTATAGCAAGACCAAGTGATTTATTTCTTAGATTCTTTAACTTGAACAGTGGCCTTTAAGTGTTCTTTGATAAGCTCTTTAGATTTTATAGTGGAAAGCTTTATTAAAAACCGTCCCTCGGTGACAGCATTAATTTCTAAGTCGGAGTGAGTAATTTTAACTCTAATAATATCTGTTCTTTCTAGACTATCAGAAGGAGAGTTCTTAGCGATTAAAATAAGATCATTTGCTAACTCTCTATACATTACAGCACGAAGAGAGTTGAAGTCGTTAACACTTCCTTTTTCTATAAGGAAGTTTATCTCTACTGCTAGGTTATTACCTTCACAAGATGAGTTCCAACTCGAAGGAATTCTCTTGGCTAGCTTTACTCTAACTGCGCGGCAAGAGGTAGGGATCATTCTCTCTTTTCTAGAACCAAAATAACCCTTATCCCTAAGCTGGAATAAGAAGATGGTCATCATCAGAAGACCAAGCATAAAAATAGGATATTTTGTTAATAATTTCGATACCATAGCTATATTATGCACTATGTTTTGAGAAAAATCACTAAAGAGATTGAGACTCTTAGCCGACAAGATTAGTAGGTTATTTACCTCAGCCCATGAAAAAGGAATGCAAATGCATAATAACTCATTGATTTTAAAGGAAGAATTTTGGACTTTTCTAACATGCTTAGAAAATTTAAATGAAACACTTCCGCTAAAAGATTTTCTTATTCTATCTGATTTAGATGAAAATATGTTCACTGACTGTGTGGCATTTTTAGAAAATTTAAATTACTTCGTTGAAATTAATGAAGTGCAAGGTAGGAGATTTATTGCACCAATAAAGTTGGAAAAGAAAATCTCTCTTCAATTAACTTTTAAAGAGTGGCTTGCCTTTCAAGCACACTTTCCAAAGATGGATGAAGATAAAGGTACTTTTCATCATGAAGTTTTAAGTGAAAAATTATCTACAATTGAAACAGAATATGCTGAGCATGATCTGTTTCGCGCAATCCATGATGAAGAAAAAAGATTTGAACTATTAGAAAAGATTGATCTTAAACATAGAAGCTACTTACAAAAAACAGATGAAGCTATTAAGCGTGGATTTGTTATGTCTATAGAATTGCATGATGGGAGAAAGTTCGACTACTTTGCTCATAAAGCAGTTTTTATAGAAGGGGAATTATGTTTAGTAGGTGAAGATTGTAATGATCGATGTCTTGTTTATTTCAATATTTTAGAGATTGAAGAGCTCAAAGTTGATTTAGATATTCAGTATATTCCAAATTATAGCTCCATTGAAGTTAATGACTTTATCGCAGCGATTAGAGCAGTTTCTGGACAAGAAGAAAGATTAGTTTTAAAGATTGTTTCTTCAAGTAATGTGGACCTAAGGCCATCTTACCAATTCTTAGGTAATCCTTATGTAACGACGAATATGAATGGGGACTTGATTTGGGCCGCATCTGTAGAAAGAAGTGATGAGCTTTATGAGTGGTTACTTAGCATTAATGACCATATTGAAATCTTAGATCCAAGTTCTTTAAAGAAAGAATATCTAGAATATTGTCAAGCTAAGCTTGAAACTATTGAAGAAGAATATAAGAAGGCAGGTTAGTGGCCAATAGATAGACCCATGTGTTAGATAATATATATGGACAAATCTATATCTAAGAGCTTTTTTCTCATCTCTTTTTTGCCTGCAATTGCTTATTGGTATCTTGAAGCAAACTATCCAATAAGAATCGCGGTTGCAGGTGGCCTAGCTCTAGCTATCTTAGAGATGATTCTAGAATGGATTTTTAATAAGCATATTCATACCGTATCAAAAGCAAATTTCTTTCTCATACTTTTGTTGGGTGGGATGAGCTTACTTGGTGACGAAGGAATCTGGTTTAAGCTCCAACCATGTATTACTGGTATTGGTATTTCAGCATTTATGGCCTATAGGTTAAAAAAGGGAACGGGGCTACTTGTTGAATTTGTAAATGATCTTCCTATGAAAAATAAGCCACCTCACTTCTTTATCGAGTCAATGGAAAAACATCTAACGATATACTTTTTCGTGACAGGTTTATTCATGGGTTACATAGCACTATTTCACTCAACAGATACTTGGGCCTTCTTTAAAACTATAGGTAACTATATTATTTTTGCTGTCTTTTACTTTTTTGAAATTCTTTGGTGTCGTAAACTTGCTAAAGATTATGCTCTGGCTCAAAGGCAGAAAGATGTTTTAAAAAGCTTTAAACCTTAGAATTTTCCCTGTGGATAGCTTCCAAAAATTTTTATAGACTTCGTATTTTCTTTTAATTTAATCAAGCAGTCCTGAACGTTCTGATCATGAATACTACCTAGGAAGTCCACAAAGAATGTATACATGAAAGGATTCTCAGGTATAGGACGAGATTCAATCTTTGTTAGGTTTAGACCATGATTGGCAAACTCTTCTAAGCACTTTAAAAGAGCTCCTGGATTATGATTGGTGGAGAAAGCTAAACTTGTCTTTTCTTGACGTAAGGTTTCTGGAATATTTTTTTCTTTAACAAATACTACAAAGCGTGTGAAGTTAGTTTCTACTTTTTGAATATTGTCACTTAAGATCTCAAGTCCATAGTACTGGGCACTTAACGAAGAGCTTATTGTCCCTTCTTCTTTTAAAGAGTCATCCTTAGATAGCAACTCACTTGAGCCTGCAGTATCAAATTCAGGAATGCCTTTAATCCTATTTCGAACAAGAAAGTCATGGCATTGAGCAAGGGCGATAGGGTGAGACTTTACAGTCTTAATATCTTCAATTTTTGTTCCTTTTCTAGCAAGTAGGCAATGTTTAATAGGGAGATAAATCTCTCCAATAATAAAGAAGTGGTGATTGAGAAGTAGATCAACATTTACGGCTACATTTCCAACAATACTGTTTTCAACAGGAAGGACTCCTATTGCAACCTCGTCGTTTTCAAGTGCTTCACAAACTTCTTCACTAAGGTCATAACCTGTCGCGATTACATCTTTTTGGAAATAGCTAAGGATGGCCATTTCGCTATAAGCGCCTTTTTTACCTTGAAATGCAATTTTCATTCTTCAACACTCGCTAGAACTTTTGATAATGAATGAGAAAGAGAGGATCTCATTTTCTTTGCATAAGGATTATACTTATTCATATCATTAAATAATTGAACACTATCGTTTTCAACCGTTTCTAAAATCTTTAAAAGTCGTCTATAACCTTTTGTATCAATTTCCATTTCCATTGAATTCATATCCATTAGTGTTCGACCAATTGTATGGGTAAGAATCAAAGTTTGGGCAATTTGCTCATCGTGCTCATGCGCTGTTGATACAATTACTTTTAAGCCGTGAGACTCAAGGTAGCCTTGAATATCTTTTAATACTTTATCACTAACTCTCTCTGGGCAAAGCACGATCTTACAACCATAGAGACTCTTAGCCGCACTATCAGGCCCAAACATCGGATGAGTTCCTAGTATTTGAATATTTTCAGGAAGTCGTTTTGTTAATTCTTCCATTGGGTAAACTTTTACTGAACAAACATCAATGATCAGAGTGTCAGGAGTGATATGGTCTTTAATCTGATTTGCGACTTCGCTGATTTTAGAAATAGGTACGCACAGAATAAGAATTTTTGATTTACAAACTTCTTCTAAGCAAACAGATTTTGCTCCCATAGAACTCACTAAGTCAGTATCTATATTAATGTCAAATACAGCAACACTTGCATCCTGAGAAATATTTCTTACGAGTAGTTTTCCTAGACGACCAAAACCTATAACACCAATTTTCATAGTACGTCCTTTATTCTACTAAAAGCTGTTCGTATATCTTCTTGAGAGTTAGCAAATGCAATCCTTATATGATTAGGACAACCAAATGCACTTCCAGGTAGAACTGCAACATTGGCCTTTTCTAAAATATAAAGGGCGAATTCCTCACAGTTCTTAAGACCGAGTTTGTTTATATAATTTTCAATATTTGGGAAAAGATAAAAGGCGCCTTGTGGCTTCTCTAATGGAAATATTTGATTAAAGAGCTCATAAGCTAGATCTCTTCTGGCCTCTAGCTCATCAATCATACCTTTTACTACAGTATAGTCCATATCTAAAGCGGCGAGAGCTCCATATTGTGCGAAAGTACAATTATTTCCTGAGAGGTGACCCTGTAGTTTATTTACAGCATTAATAAATTCTTCATTAGCGCATAAGTATCCAATTCTAAACCCTGTCATACAAAAGCTTTTAGAAAAAGACTGAACAGTTAGAGTTCTATTAAAGGCCTCTTCTGAAAGAGAGCTAATATTTATATGTTCGCATCCTTTGTAGGTTAAAATCTCGTAAGCTTCATCCGATATAATACTTAAGTCGTACTTACTTGCTAGCTTAACGACTCGTTCTAAATCTGCTTTACTATAGACAGCTCCTGTAGGATTGTTTGGAGTATTTATTAGAATGGCCTTAGTCTTCTTTGTGATAGCACTTTCTATTTGTTCTAAGTCTAGTTGGTGATCTCTCTTACAATTCACACTTACAGGAACACCACCTGCTAGCTTTACAGACTCAGGAAATGTTACCCAAAATGGAGCCGGAATAATAACTTCATCACCTTCATTGAGAAGAGCTTGAAAAATTAAGTAAAGTATATGTTTTGAACCATTTCCCAGGAGGACATTATTCTTATTCGTTTCGAGTGAATATTTTTGGTTTAGATAACTTGATATTTTGGAACGCAGCTCATTTATTCCCTGAACAAGAGAGTAACGAGTTTTATTCTCTTGTAGCGCATTGATTGTTGCTTCAATAATAGGGCTTGGTGTTGGAAAATCTGGTTCTCCTACATTTAAGCCTATTATATTATGTCCTTCACTTTTTAATTGCTCTATCTTAGCAGATAGAGCAATACTCTTAGAGCCTTCAATATTATTTATACGATTAGAATTTTTCATGTGACTATTATACACAAAAAAACTATTTCTTTACTTTAAAGTCATTCACAATATCACTTTGAATTCTAACTGATTCCGAATGAATTGAATTATATATATCTTTTATAAACTTCTTCCCAAGCCCAAGCTCACTTCCTAAGTCAACACGCTTGTTCATTAATTCATCCATACGATGTAATTGAAGTGGCATTATATTATTAGCTTTCTTTGCTTCGCCGATTCGTTTTATAATCTCAGTTCTTGAGGCCAAAGCATCTAGGATTTCTCTATCAACTCTGTCTACCTCACTTCTAAGGTGATCAAGTTCTTGCTCAAAATTTCTATCGGCAGTGAACTCTGTTCTAAGTGAGAGACCTTTTAAGATCTCATCTAAAAGGCCTGGAGTTACCTGTTGCTTTGCATCTGAAAGGGCCACATCAGGGTTTACATGAGTTTCAATCATTAAACCTTCCATGTCAGCATCCATAGCTTTTTGACAGATGTAGGCAATTAAATCTCTGCGACCTGCGATATGGCTTGGGTCACAAATCATAGGAAGAGTTGGAAAGAGTCTCTTTAGTTCCATAGGGATTTGCCATAATGGAAGATTTCTATATTTTGAAGTGTCTCCTGTTGAAAAACCTCTATGAATGGCCGCTAATTTATTTATTCCAGCTCCAGACATTCTTTCAAGTGCGCCAATCCAAAGGGCCAAATCTTGATTAACGGGGTTTTTTACCATTACAGGGATATTCACACCCTTTAATGAATCTGCAATTTCTTGAACAGCAAAAGGACTCACTGTCGTTCTTGCTCCAATCCATAGAATATCAACATTATGTTTAAGTGCTAGTTCTACATGTTGTGAGTTTGCAACTTCAGTTGAAGTGAGGAGTCCTGTCTTTTCTTTAACTTCTGATAACCATTTAAGTCCTTCTTCACCAACTCCCTCAAAACAATTAGGTCTTGTTCTTGGTTTCCAAATTCCTGCTCTGAAGATTCTTACATCATCTACAGCTTTTATTTCATTGGCCGTTGCAAGCATTTGCTCTTTACTTTCAGCACTACAGGGACCTGCTATGACAAGAGGCTTTTTAAGGTTAGGAATCCATTTATTGAGTGGTAATATGTCCATCTCATTCTCCAAGATAATTGATTTATATGTAGATAAGAGCAAACTTTATGCCATTTCTGCTTGCAATTTACGCTCTAAATATAGAGAAATTGGTCGCTAAATCAAGTTGTAATTGCCTAAAAATATTAACTGTCTAGCTTTTAGACGTAATTCTTTAGTACTTGATTGGAGTATAAGTTATTAATGGAATTAAATATAATTAATAATAACAATGAATCATATAAAGAAAATTTATGTCAGACTATAGTGATTTCCAGCAAGTACTAGGCATGGTGTTATTTTGAATATAGTTATCATAGATCCAATGACGGCGACCATGAACACTATCTAGGCCTATATGCATAAATGTGTGACCAAGACCAATGGAGATATTATTTAATTGTCCCTCTGAGCTTTGTTTAAAAAGGTTTTCTTTCCAAATTTCGTTGCAAATATATTGTTCGACTCTATGTCTTTCGGCTTCATTTTTAACTGAAAAATCTATTGCCTTTGCTCCAATATGGTCACTCTTTTTGGAGCCTCCAACTTTTTCGTTATAGCATGTGCTGCGATAGTGACTTGTTAGCTCAATTTGAACACCTGTTTCTTCTGATATTTTTTCACTGAGAAGACCAAGGGCTAAAGTCCTATACCAACAAGATTTAGGGGGAGTTAGATCAATTAGGTCGCAAGACTTCATTGTCGATTGGGTTCCTGCTCTTGCAAAGTCTTGGGCATTTAGACTTGTGAGTCCTGAATCTGAAAGAAACTTTTGTAATCCAATAGCATCTTGGTCATAGGAGGAGAGTTCATTAATTTGTCCACCTAGTGACTCAATTTTATCAGAGAAAATAAGAATGTCAGTTTGAATATTATTGTTTTCACAAGAGTCATCAGTGAAGCTGATCCCTTCTAGGTGACTTGTCTTTGATATAGCATCATATTTCTTAGCAATACTTTCCGATGAAGTCGAGCTTGATTCATCCATTACGATATAGGTTTGATCAGGGTCTTGTTTTTTGCCACAACCTATTAGGAGTATTGTTAATATGGTAAGTAATATCTTTGCTTTCATTACTTTCATTTTAGAGATATTAACTTTTTTTTTGTGTTATTTTGAAATAAATTCATAGGTGTACAAATGATGGTCATAGACTAAGTCCTTGAAAGAACTTCTAAAATTTATAAGTATTCGCGTGTTTATCATAACGTATGGTTTCTAATTACTCATTTGCTGTGATAATGTTCATTTATGAATGACATCAATGGCTTTATTCTTTCTTCACACTATAATGACACCCGTAATGGAATGGAGTTGCACTTTTATGTAACCACTAATATTGGTCCGGCCAAAGTTGTTATCACTGACTTTAGACCTGTTTTCTTTATTGAGACGAATTCGAAGCACATCGATATCCCAAATATGGTGGAAAGAAAAACGTTGCAGTTAAAATCTTTTACAGGTCAGCAAGTTGATGCCATTTATTTTAAGAATCAAGGGGACTTATTCTCTGCTAAAGATACTTTGGCAAATGCAGGAGTAAGGACTTACGAATCTGACGTTAGGCCTACGGAACGTTATTTGATGGAGAGGTTTATTAATGGAGACATTTCTATTGAAGGACAGTTTCACGAACAGGGAAAGTTAAAAGTCTTTTTAAATCCCAATCTAAAAAAAGGTAAGTCTGCTGTAGCTCCTAAAGTTCTCTCTTTCGATATTGAAACAAGTATGAAAGATGATCTCTTTTCTATTGGAGTACATTATTTTTCTAATTCAGCGGAGAGCAAGAAAGTCTATATGGTAGCAGATGAGGATAAGGTCATAAATCAAGAGCTTACTTATTATAAGTCTGAAAGAGATGTTCTATTGGCTTTTAAAAGTGATCTACTTGAAGAGGACCCTGACTTTATATTAGGTTGGCATGTTGTTGGCTTTGATCTTATGTTTTTGGAAAAAAAGTATATGCAATACAATATACCTTTCAACTTTGGACGCGATGGTGAAAAGAATCGTCTTGTTGAGAGAAAAGGGATTGGATTTTTTGCAACTATTCCAGGAAGGGTCGTTTTAGATGGACCGCCTGTTTTAAGGGGGGCTTTCTACAGCTTTGAAAATTTTAAACTTGATACTGTTGCAAGTGAACTACTCGGTATTGGTAAAGATATTAATGAGGGTGGTGCTAATAAAGTTGCTGAAATTGAAAGACGGTTTAGAGAAGATAAACTGGCGCTTGCAAAGTATAATTTGCTCGATTGTACACTTGTAAGCGATATTTTTAAGAAGACGGAACTTATTGAACTTTGCATTACAAGGTCTAGAATCTCGGGAATGGTTATAGATCGATTAGGCGCTTCGACGGCCGCATTTGATCATTTAATGCTACCTTTAATACACCGAAAAGGTTTTGTCGCTCCAAATGTTCTTGATATACAGCGTGAAGCACAGGCGGCTGGAGGTTTTGTAATGGAGCCGAAGGTTGGATTGTTTGAAAATATTATTGTTCTTGATTTTAAGAGTTTATATCCTTCGATTATTAAGACTTTTAAAATCGATCCTTATTCTAGGATTATGAGTGATGAATCAAGTGTTGAAACACCAACAGGGCATAGATTTTCTAAAACAGAGCATATATTACCAAATTTTATATCAGAACTTTTCCTAAAAAGAGAGCAAGCAAAACAAGTAGGAGACTCTCATCTTTCAATGGCGATAAAAATTCTTATGAATTCATTCTATGGAGTTATGGGATCTCCAGGTTGTCGGTTCTACCATGCTGATCTTCCAACAGCTATAACAGGGACAGGGCAGTGGATACTAAAAGAAGCTATAACTTATTTCGATAGTCATGGGTACGAAGTTATCTATGGAGATACTGACTCTGTTTTTGTAAAACTTAAACATGAAGATATTTTTAAAGTTAAAGAAAAGGCTAAAGAGTTAGTAAGAAGCTCAAATGAATTCTTAACTAAGAAGCTGAAGACTCGCTTTAATGTTGACTCTCATTTAGAGATAGAATTCGAAAAAGTATTTAAAAAGTTCTTCTTACCAAAGGCAAGAGGTAGTGAAGGTGGAGCAAAAAAAAGGTATGCAGGTCTTATTACTGAGAACTCCAAAGAAGAGCTTTACTTCGCAGGTATGGAAGTCGTTCGATCAGATTGGACTAAAGTTGCAAAAAAATTTCAATATACTCTTTTTGAGAAGTTATTTAGTGATGGAGATTTAGAGACGTATATTAAAGATTTTGTAAATAGACTTAAGAATAAAGAATTCGATGACCAACTTATTTATAGAAAGAGATTAACTAAGAGTATTGATGAATATACAAAAGTAATTCCTGCCCATGTTAGGGCGGCAATTATTTATCGAGACAAGACTGGAAAGAAGCAAGGGAAGTCAATTGAGTATGTAATGACTATGAATGGGGCATATCCTGCAAAATTAGAATATTCAAATATTGATTATGATCATTATATTGAAAAACAGATAAGACCACTGGCCGACTCTGTGCTTTCGAATTATGATAAGTCTTTTGATGATTTGATTATAGGTGATCAACTAACACTATTTTAGGACTTTTGTGAAATACCAGTACAAGTTAGCATTAATTATTTTTTCTTTCTTCACGCTCTCTCTCTTATATGTAAGGTATGAGATTAGTATTTATGAGTGGTTTTGTGAGAACGAAGGAAACGGAGCTGCTTGTTTTGTTGCTTCTAATTTATATAACGAACATCAGATGAAAACTTTAGCAAATGAGTACCTGCAAAAAAGTTGTAAACTTAAGTACTCACTTGCTTGTGAGAAAATTAAAGGACCTGAACCCCAGAAGCAATAAAGTTATACTCTTTTACGTCTGATGTGATCTTTTCGATTTCTTCCTTTGATTTTCCTTCATCTGATAGATAGTGTCTCGCTGTTTTCTTAGAGATAGTTTTTTCAAAAAGTTTTCCCTTTAGAGCTACTTCTTTATTGATAAGTGACATAGGAACGAAGAAAGAATATCCTTCAAAAGTTACTCTTACAGACTTATCATTTGCCTGCAGTCCCATCCAGCAACCTTTTGATTGGCAAACTTTAACAACCTTTGCTTTTAGAGTAACCTCTTTACCTGAAATGGTATTAATATCTGTTAAGATTTCATTTAAGCTATAGGCCTTATCATATTTAAATTTCTTTCCATACGTACTTTGAATTGTCTCGGCGCTACTTGTAAGTGTTAACGCATAGGTCAGTATTGATAAAATTAATAGAGATAGTTTCATGTGAATCCTTTAAATTTGTATTTAGTATTTAATGATTATCTATCAAAGTTTTTTCATCGCAAAGTAGAGATTCGTAATATTAAAGAGAGCTGTGTGTCATTTGCTGGTAATTTAATTTTATTTCAATTTGGACAATGGTGCTTTACTAGAGGCCTTTCGATGAAATATGTATATAGCTTGAACTTTTACAGTCTCATGTAAGTATTTGAAATTATTGTTTGTGAGGATCAACATCCATTGACATTCTCCTGGTCTTCACAGCTTCTCCCTAGTTCTTTTTTAAGATCTAGGGAGTTATACATTTCCACCTTGTTGGTAAATCGCTTACAATAATTCATGCTTAAATTAATTTATGATGTTTCTAAGAGCTCATGGTTTTTATTTCAAAAAAAGCGTGGAACTACTTTAGCTTCTTCTTCTACATTCTACATAATATTAACAATGGTTCCCTTTTTTCTTTTGATCATTAGGGTGATTGGTATGTTACTGGGAGATATGCAAAGTACTGAAGTGCAAATTTTTGAATTGGCAGGCAAGTTCTTACCGGATGTAGCTCCTCAAATGTTAAAAGGTTTGCAGGGGGTAGTGAGTGGACCACTTTTTGCGAAAGGTCAGTTTACGTTGCTTAATTTTGCTATTTTGTTAGTTTCATCTTTGTCTTTTTTTAATTCAATATGGAACGGATTATTTTTGATAACCGATGATAAAAGCTATTTGAGTATTTCAAAGCATATTAAAGGAATTCTGGTTATTGGTGTAACTATTCTTTTTTTAACAATCCTTTTCTTTATTCCGAGTTTAATTTTCTATGTGAGTAAACTAATGTCTAATAATATGCTTGTAGACTTTCTCACAGAGCATTTTCCACAGCTCTTATTTAAGCTAAGACATTTCTCTCCGTCAGTTGTTGAGTTTTCATTTGTAATGAAGTCTAACTTCTTTCACTTCTTTATATTTTCTCTATTTTTTACTTTCTTATATAGGTGGTTCTATTCATGGAAGTTATCTCTGAAGCAAGCATTAGTGGGCTCATTAACATTTAGTTCTCTTTTGATATTAGGTAAAAACTTATTTTGGATATATTTTATGTATATCAGATCCACTTTGATGAGAAATTACGGAGATTACTATACTGTAATAGTTATTATTATTTGGCTTTACCTAGCAATGAGCTTCTTTTACTTTGGAGCTTGCGTTTGTACAACTCTTGTTAAAAAGAATTTACTGACAAAGAAGGTTGTAGCTTGAAGATTGTTTTAATTCAGCCTATAGTTAGTAATAAGGGAGTATACATTGGGACTTATTAGAGTAGTTATCGAACTTTATATTTTATTATTAATTATAGATATAGTTTTAAGCTATCTTCCTCAATATCGTAGAAACTCTTGGGTTATGAAAATTAATAAGTTCGCAAACTATACTTGTAACCCTGTTCGTCGTTATATGCCACCAGATCTACCTTTTGACTTTTCTCCATTAATTGTAATTCTTATACTAACTTTGCTAAAAGCTCTGTGGTAAGAGAATGCTTGTCTTTTTAGATTAAATAGTTCAAAATTTTCATAATGATTCTTTTTTCATGGAAGGAAAAAGGGGACGAATGGAATCGCCAATTATTGATGTAGATTTTTTAGCTAAAGAAACTTTTGCTCTTAGTGAGGCCTTAAAAGGTTCTCACCAGTTTGATCAAGTTGATTTCTTCAACGAATTTGAGCAAGAAGAAGTTCTTGAGTCTCCTATATTAGAAGAAAGCATAGTCACACCTAAAAATGAAGATATCGTCGACTCAGCACCTTTTCCTACGGGGACAGGACTAGTTTTTTGTCTAGATCAAAGTGTATCAACTTTCTGTGTTCGAGGCGTTCAAACTCATAATATTAATCAAACTATTCATGATCTCATGTGTGAAGATGAGAATTTATTAAAAAGACTCAAGATTCGAGATAAACAGGACCTTTCAAATGTTCATTACTTTGAAACAAAGTCGATAGAGCAGGCTGAAATAATCTCAGAGTATATAATTAATAGAAGATTTCCTATTCATGAGGAAATGGTTTGTAATTTAAGCGACCCTGGTTTTAGCTGGTGGTATGAATCTAATGACAATGGTTTTAATGTTTTCTTTAAGGCCCAATCAGTAAATCGTGATACCGATTATGTAAGGCTTGGACCAATCGGGGACAGGCGTATCGCTGCTAAGAAATTGGCCATGTGTGAATCGCTACTCAAGAAGTATTTCTCAATAGCGGAGTATTCTAGTACAGAAAAGAGTTTTGAAATTCGTGCAGTTAACCCTACTGACAAGAACTACTTAATGTTTAAAAATATTTTCGAAAACGGCTCATACCATTTTGATTTTGATAAAACTTCACTTTGCTTAGAACATCAAAGACTCGCACTTTTCCTTGAAGAAATCGCTGTTGTTCGCGGTTTTTGGATCTCAATAGAGCAATTACTCATTTAAATTAAAACTTTTCTCTTTTTAACCTTGAGCGAAATGACTCCTTACCTTACAATAGTAATAACAGGATGTTGTCACTTTTAAGAAATTTGTTTTTGAAGGTGTACTAAACTTTAAACAGGATGTTTAAAATTGGAATTTTCATTTGACTCCAGATCAAGAGGATCTGAAGCCAGTGCTGCTCCACAGGTTGGAAGTGCGAACGATCGTTTGAGAAAGGCGATTGAGCGCAATAGAGCAAAACAGGCCAAGAGAGATGCTATGGGGGAGACAGCGGCAAATGCTGGTGCTTCCCAAAGTGATGGACCTTTATTTTCAAATAACTCAGCTCCTCGAGTTGCTGGTGGTGGGTTAAACTCAAGATTAAGATCAACAAATACTAATCCTACTGAAGGTCAAACAAGACTTGGAGGAAACCCAAGGTTTTCTACTAGTTCAACACCTTCTCAAAGACCAGCTGGAATGCCACCTGCTCCAGAATCTATGCCTTCAAAGGAAGATAGAGGGTGGGGAAGTGGATTACTAAAAAAGAAGGTTTCATCTCTGAGAAAGAGTGAAGAACCCACACGAAAAGCTGTTGCCAAACCTGATGATACTGAATTTGTTGCACCTATTAGAAAGGCCGTTGCAAAAGCACCTGCTAAAGTTGGATACACTTCTGCTAAGCGAAAAGTAAATACACGTAAAAAGAGCTCTGATACAAATTTTGTTGGATACTTAGTAAAGTTTGGCTGGGCATTTTGTACTTTCTTACTCTTTAGACTTATTTTCTCTACAGGTGGTGTTATGGACTATTACTCGTCACTAAACCTGCTTGAAGATAAGAATTATGAACGTGAAAGAATAATCAAAGATAATAAAAACCTTGCTCTAGAAATAAAGAAAATTGGTAATGATTCAGCTTATCAAAAGAAGCTAGTAAGAGATAATCTTGGATTTATTGCTAAAGATGAGTATTTAATATTATTTCCTAGGGAAAAGAGCCTTTAATTAATCTCAGTTTATGCCCTGGCTTCAAGTTTTTCGCCAGGGGAGAGCTGGACTTCATTTCCAAAACATATCTTGTAAAGTAACCCTTAGTTCTATAGATCTTTGGTGGTTCAACTAGACCTGGGTGATGGGGTACGTCGCGCTCAACATTTAAAATCTTAAAATCCTTATCTAAAAAGAAGATCTCTAAGTTAAAATATGTATCAGGCATCCAGAAATGTCGCACCCCGTCTTCTTTGTAATAAAAAATCATCGCTTGATTCACTGAAAAGTCTTTGTCTTGTACGCCGCTAAGGCCTTGACTCTTTTGGCTCTCACTCATGGCAACATATGTTAAGGCCTTTTTTCCACTTGGAAGTTCGAATATTATTTTATCGTGGAAAGTAAGAAGGTTTGATTCAGGCTCACTGCATGAGCTTTGTAATAACAATATTGCAATCAGGAGAACATTTTTAGTGAGCATTGATAGAAAGTGCGATATATTTTGCTTCATCATTCAACTCTAAAAGAGAAGAGGAGCTTTTGCAAATGGCCGAATTAAAAGGACTACTAAGAACTCACAATTGTGGGGAGTTAAGAAAAGAACACGTAGGACAAACTGTTACTATCTGTGGATGGGTAAATAAGTATAGAGATCTAGGTGCACTACACTTTATTGATGTGAGAGATAAGTTTGGATTAACTCAATTAGGGTTTGATGATTACAAGGGAGATATGGCAGTTCTAAAAAATTGTGCACTTGAATCTGTCATCAAAGCAGTTGGAGTAGTTAAGGAAAGACCAGCTGATGCTCAAAATTCAAAAATGGATACTGGACTGGTTGAGGTTCAGGTTACTGAGCTTGAAGTCTTGTCACGTAATGATATTGATAATATCCCATTTCTTCCTTACGGTCAGATTGAAGCTACAGAGGATCTTAGACTTAAGTATCGCTACCTTGATTTAAGAACTAAGAAACTTCAGGATATTTTAGCTCTTAGATCAAGAACGACTAACGCAGTTAGAAGAATGCTTGAAGAAGAGAATTTTATCGAAGTTGAAACTCCAATTCTATATAAATCAACACCTGAAGGTGCTAGAGACTATATTGTCCCTTCTAGAGTTCACCCTTCTAAGGTATACGCTCTTCCACAGTCTCCACAGACTTTGAAGCAGCTTCTTATGATCGGCTCAACTGATAAGTATTTTCAAATTTGTAGATGTTTTAGAGATGAAGACCTAAGGGCTGATAGGCAACCAGAGTTTACTCAAATTGATATGGAGGTCTCTTTTGCGACTCCAGAATATATTAAAAATATTGTAGAAAAAATTATCAGAGAATTATTCAAGCTTCCAGCAGACTTTGTTGTTCCAATGATGACTTATAATGAAGCCCTTGCCAGATATGGATCAGATAAACCAGATGCAAGATTTGGATTAGAGCATAAAGTCGTTACTGATATTTTTAAAGACTCTGACTTTTCTGTTTTTTCAAGTGTTGCAAATGCCAATGGTCTTATTAAAGCAATTTTCATTCCTGAAGAGAATGGAACTTTCTCACGTAAAGATACCGATGCTCTGACTGAAGTTGTGAAGCCACACGGTGGAAAAGGTGTCGCATTCTTTAAAGTGTCAGGTGATGAAAGAAGTGCAGGGATATCAAAATTTATTACTGATGAAATCTATTCTAAGCTTTGTGCTTTAGAAGAAAATGCTGGTAATGGAACTTGGATGTTCTGTGCAGACCCTGATAGTGATGTTACTCACTCTTGTGCAGATGCTCTACGTCGTCATTTAGGTAAGAAGTTAAATTTAATTACTGAAGGATATAAATTTCTATGGATTCATGATTTTCCTCTTCTAGAGTGGAATCCTGATGATAAGAGATACATTGCTCGCCATCATCCATTCACTATGGTGAAAAAAGAGTTAACTGAAAAATTTATGACAGGTGATTCTAAAGACTCAAATGCCTATAAAGATTTACCGGCAGAAGCTTATGATCTAGTTTGTAATGGTTATGAGTTAGGTGGTGGTTCAATCAGAATACATGATCAAAGTGTTCAGAAAAAAATGTTTGAAGTTTTAGGAATGAGTGAAGAAGAAGTTAAGACACAATTTGGATTCTTTATTGAGGCCTTAAACTATGGTGTACCTCCACATGGTGGACTAGCTTTTGGTCTTGATAGAATTGTTATGCTTTTAGCAAAAACTGATTCGATTAGAGATGTTATCGCTTTTCCTAAGACAACATCAGCTAGTGACTTAATGGCCGAAGCTCCGTCTACACCAGGGAAGAACCAGCTTAAAGAGCTACATTTTGACTGGACTAAAACTAAGTAAATAGTAAAATTCAATAAGTACTTTAAAAAACTCCGAATTCTGATATTCTATTAGTATTCGGAGTTTTTTTCATGGCAATAAGCTTAAAACAAATTAACAATAAATCTAAGAAAGGGATGAAGTCTATCTTGGATGTTATTATTGAAAGAAAAGAAGATAAGCTTTCTGGGAAAAAACAAAAAAAGAAAGTTCTAAGACCATGGCAGTTGCATCATGATGGACTCATTCAATATTCAGATAAAATAAAAAAAAGCTCTATCATGGCGCCATTTGAAAAAAGTTCGACAAATTTAAGTGAAGATGAATTAATGGGAATTAAGATAAAAGAGCGAGCAAAAGAACTTTTTAGAAATATATCCGATTTTCTTTAATTAAGAAGCTTTCTTGTCTATATCTTTCGAAATAGGGTCTTCTGGAAAGAGAGTAGTTACTTTGGCCACAGAAGTTTCATCCTCAAGAGACTCAATTATTTTCTCTTCAATCGTATTAATAACAAACGTATTAGAAAGTAAGTCTGGTAGGCCTTTTCGATCTTTTCTTATATATGCAATTGATAGTAATGTGAAAAAACTTGGTAATGTTAGGAAATATCCAAGAGTTCTCATAAAACATTCTTTAAGAGTGAGTTGTTCATTATGCGAGTGTGGATGTTGAACTTTTAAATGAAAAATTATCTTTCCAGGAGTTTTTCCTTCCGAAAGATAATAGGAAAGTAAAAAATAACCCCAAAATACCACGCAGAAACTAAGGAGATTAGTTTCAATGATTTTACTTTGTATACTTCTTTGGGCCGTATATTCCATTTGAAAGAAAAATGTTCTAATGAAATTACTATAGGTGAGAAGAACTGCTCTTGTAATGATAGAGATAAGAAATATATCCGTAAAAAAGGCATATGCTCTATCTTTTAAGATAGCATCATTACTTGGAGCTTCTTTTTTTACTAAATGTGATACCTTTCTTTTTTCATTCCACATAGAAGTCTTATCGGTTATAGGGATAATATTCTTAGAAATAAGTGGAAGTTAAGTTAAGTATAACTATTTAAATTTATTAACCTTTCTCTTGAGGATATAAAGTGGTTTTTCGTTTATTACTGGATAGAAGTCGTCAAGTAGTTGTGGGGGGATTGTTGCGCCTAAAACTCCATCATGAAAATTGTGCGTTTCTAAAAGAACAATACTTGAGAACTCTTCGAGATTTACTTTTTGATCAAAATTTACAGTATGTTTGCATAGATCGACAGAGCTATAGAAATTAATAGGGTTAAAAGGTGCTCTGGGTAATATACACAAAGTATCTTCACTCGAGTGAAGAACTAATTGTATAGTTTTTGCAAAAGCTTCATAGTTGAGTGGGAGAAAGTTGGTCGGTCTTTGAAAACTAAAGCAGTAGAGAGCTCCCACCAGTAATATATAGCGAAACTTCCACTGTTTAGCTATTTCAAGAATAAGTAAAATTAAGATTGGGAAATATATTGAAATGAATCTATATGTTGTAATAGGCATCACAAAATAGGTGACGATTGCATTTAATGAACAGGCCATTAAAAGGAGCTGAGAGGAGATTTTTATTCTTTCTGAAAACTTGCGATGAAATAGAACTAAAAAAGCAAGTACGAAAAAAAAGGTATATCTTTTAAAATAATTATTTGGATAATAGCTCAGCAAGTCTGACAAAGAATAGTATAAACTTTGTAAGTCATGTAGTCCCATCCAGTTTGTTAGTTCTGGGCTACTTGTATGTCGGTTAAAAAGAATACCAAGCCAAATGAAAAAATATGTAGCAAATGCTAGAATTTTAAATCTATGAACAAGTAGAAGTTCTTTATAGCGTTTGAAGTTTAGAGTAATAAAGGTAGTCAATATTAAAAGATAAAAAACAAATAAATAGTGACAAAAAGAGAGTAGAACAAGAGTCAATAAGAAGCGGTTCGATCTATCTTTTGTGTGCAAATTTATAAAGTAATTTAAATTTAAACTCACAAGCAAGATACATAATGAATAAGGTCTGGCCAGAAAAGATACGTGTGAAAAAATAGGGTTATATATAATGAATATGGTGATAAAAAAAGCGGTGACTATAGAGTAGTCTTTTACTGTCATATAAAAAGTTCTAACAAGAAAAATTAGACAGAAAAATAGGGAGAGGTATCTTATTTTATTTGGATAATCGAATAATCCAGTAAAAGAAATAACTTTTTGCAGAAGAAAGTATAGAGGTAGCTGAGTGTCGTTGAAGACGATTACAAAGAAGTCTCTGTAAGACAATGTAGTTAGAAAGTACGTATATGTTTCATCAAAGTTAAGAGAATATCCATTAATAGAAATAATAACTTTATTAATATATAAAATAGAAGCGAGTGCTATAAATAAATGAGGTAAGACTCTTTTAATTACATTGAGGTACATAAGAATAATACAAGCTTCCACCGCTTATTTTCGGAAGAACGAACTTCATTCTTCCTACTGGAATTGCAGGACAGCCAAGAGTTCTTCCCTGAATTACAGATTCATTTTTTACATAACTAGCTTCATGAAAAACCACGCTATGTTTTCTCACATCCTTAGATGAATGAGATAGACCTGTTAAGAAAATTGAGTTATGTCCAGGCATTGATCCATAGTCGAATTTTTTTGAATAATAAGTTTCGTCAACTCTCATAAATCCTGGGCGTGTCATTCCAAATCTTCTATGCTTAACCAATCTCATAAACTTAGAAAACTTTGAATGTTTACATTTATTAAGAATACCATCGTGATCTTTATCGCCGACAGGTCTTCCCACTCTATTTCTCCCACTTCCATGAGCGAGGTACTCTCTTTGTAACTCACCAGTTTCTAAGTCTAAAATATAAAGTCTTTTTTCTCTTGAGTTCTGTGAGTAGTCACCAATAGTAATATAGCGTTTATTAGTTAAAATATCTTGATTTTCAAAATAGAAGTCTAGCGCATGCTGAAGTGGTTTTCTAGGTACTTCACTAGCTACAAAATGCTCAAGAATGTCACTATAAGAGTCTAGATGAATATTGATTGCTGCTAAGCTCAGAGAACTGTAAAAAGATAAGATGATAATAAGTATTTTCATACTTTATTATAAACTTTTCTTCAAAAGAGTAAGTCAGTCGGAAAGACTTTCCGATTAACTCCTACATTCTCTACTGCATAAACTCCTTAAGTTCATTTAACTTATTCAATGCTTGCAGTGGAGTCATATTCATAACATCAAGAGTGCTGAATTCATCTTCTAGTCGTTGAAGGTGATCAGGTACAGTCGATTTCTCAATAATCACTTCTGTTTTATCAAAGAAGCTAAGTTGAGAAGTATCAATAGTTGCATTAGTGTGATTCTCTTGTTTTTCGAGGTTTGATAGAAGTTTTGTTGAGCGATCAAGGACTGATTTAGGGAGTCCAGCTAGTTTCGCTACATATATACCAAAACTCTGTGAAGCACCTTCTTCAATAAGATTATAGAGAAATTGTACGTTACCATTTTGGTTTTGAGTCTCGACTGTTAAATTCTTCGCTCCAGGCAATAAGTCAACAACTTCGATTAATTCATGATAGTGAGTTGCAAATAACGTTATGGCCTTTGTTTTCTTAACGAAGTGTTCAACCAGTGACCATGCTATACTTAATCCATCATACGTAGAGGTTCCACGTCCAACTTCATCGAGAATGATAAGAGATTTGTCTGTGGCATGACGTAGAATTTCCGCAGTTTCGGCCATTTCCACCATAAAAGTTGACTGTCCTTTCAAGATATCATCGCTTGCACCTAGACGACTAAATAGATAGTCACATAATCCAACCTTTGAAGAGATGGCGGGTACGAAAGAGCCAACTTGAGCAAGTAGTTGAATGATGGCAACTTCCCTCATTACAGTTGTTTTACCGGCCATGTTAGGACCGGTAATCAGTCCAAAAAAGTTCTCTTCGTTTAGCTTAATGTCGTGAGCTACAAATTGATCTTTAATAATGGACTTTATGAGAGGATGCCATGCCCCTTCAAGCTCAACTATCTTTTTATCTTTGAAAATTTCAGGTCTAGTAAACTCTTCTTGATCCGCTATCCACGAAAGACTTTGGAATACATCTAGCATACCAAGGGATTTTGCAAGTGAGAGAATGATTAAGTTATTATCCGCAACAGAAGTCGTTAGAGCTTTAAATAGTTCTCTCTCTAGCCTTTCAAGCTTTTCTTTTGCTGTAAATATTTCTTTTTCAAATGCAGTTAACTCTTTGGTTGTATATCTTTCTGAGTTAACTAAAGTTTGTCTTCTTTTAAAGTGATCAGGAACTTTGTCGGTATGAGTTTTAGAAACCTCTATAAAGTATCCCGCTACATTATTTGACTTTACTCTTAGTTTTGGAATACCGGTTTCTTCTCTATATCTATTTTCTAACTCAAGTAATTCATTTGCTGTATTGGTGCTGAGCTGAGCTAGTCGATCTCTTTCAGGACTAAACCCTTCTTTTATAAGATTACCCTTGTCTAAGGCCGCACCAATTTCATCATTTACACAATCCTCAATATTCTTTGCAATAGACTTGAGGGACTTTAATTGAGAGGGTTTTAGTTGCGATAAAAACTCTGCGCTTTCATGAGAAAGAATTGGTGAGAGGTCTTCGTAAACTCTTATGGCCCTGGCTAAGTTTATTAAATCTCCTGGCGTTGTTTTATTCGTTGAGACTTTTGCCATTATCCTTTCAAGGTCTCTCACATCGGAAAGTTGTTCTCTGACCGTACTTAGTAATTCATTTTCTTCTAGAAAATATGAGATAAAGTTCTGTCTATTACTAATTTCTTTTAAATCATTAAGTGGATTGGAAAAAACTTGCCTTAGATTTCTAGAACCCATTGCTGTCTTAGTCTTATCTAGAAAACCTAATAGTGAATCATTATATGTTTCTCTAGACTTTGGAAGAATCTCAAGCCCTATTAGGGTTGGGGCCGTCACCTTCATTAATCCAAATTCATTAACGAGTTTAAAAGGTCTAATATGGCAAAAGTCATCAGTCGTTTGAGTTGAACAAATGTAATAGGCAAGAGCTCCAATAGGAGAGAGAATCTCTTTTGTGGCAGCAATAATTTTATCCCTTTTATATGAAGGGATAACTTTTTCTATATAAATATCTGTATATTTCTCTGTAAAGTATTCTTCCGAAAGGTGAGTCTTTAAAACCCCCAAAGCATTTAAGAGAATATCTAGCTCTTTTAAATCATCCCATTGACCCATTTTACAAATAAACTCTTTAGGGCCAAGCATTCTTAATTTGTCTAGAAACTCGTCACTTGAAGAAAGCTTGTGTCCGCTGAATTCACCAGTAGTAAAGTCAATCGCAACTAAATAATAGTTTTCCCCACTTTTTATTGCACTTGTTATGAACCTTTGCTCACTTGCTTCAGTTTTTTCAAGATCATAAGGAAGTGCAGGTGAAACCACTTGAACGACAGCACGCTTTACAATACCTTTGGCCTCTTTAGGGTCTTCGATTTGTTCGCAGATTGCGACTTTAAGACCGAAGTTACTAAGTTTATCGATATATACAGCGGCAGCATGGTGAGGGATTCCTGCCATAGGAATTGGGAATTCTCCGAGTTTTCCACGGTGAGTAAGAGTAATATTTAGAAGTTTAGATGCTTCTTTAGCATCATCAAAGAAGACTTCATAAAAATCTCCCATTCTAAACATGACAATATGATCCGCATAATTCTTTTTAATATTATAGAATTGATCCATCATTGGAGTGAGTTTTACCCCATGATTGATGATTGTATTCAAAGTCTCGAGTGTGTGGCTAGACAATGTATTTTCCTTGAATTGTTTTATGATTTCCCGCCAAACACTACCATAGGGGCAAATATATCGTAAAATAAAAAGCAGCTGGATATGAGCTCAGATTATTAACTAAACTATTGAAATATAATGAAAAAAACGAGATTATAGTTCTTTATAGCATCCTGAAGGTGCAGAAGTGGTATAATTTTTGCTGAATATTGCAAGGCGTATCTTTTTGAATAGTCTAAAGAAGTCATTTATTGTTTATAGCTTTCTCGCAGTCTTGGGGGGAATCATTTTATGGGCCGAAACCATAGAATGGAAAAGAAGTAGTGCTCTTAAGAACGAGAGTACTAAGAAGCAAAATAGCTATGATCAAGAGTCATATTTCCAAGAAGCTTCTTTCTATAGAGTTGAGAAAGGCTCAGCTACCTTACATCTTGATGCTGATGAGATGACTATTAATTCATCTACCCAAAAGTCTCTTTTCGTAAATCCTAGAGGAGTAGCATTTACTAATGATGCGAGACCAGTTCAATACAAGGCCCAGGAGGGTTTTCTTATTCAAGGAGAGCAGAAAGTTATCTTTGAAGGAGAAGTAGAGTTTGATCTAAATAAGAGTAAACTACAGGCCAATGAAGTGACTTATTATATGAACAAAGATGAGATTTTTTCTCGTGGTGATGTTTTTACTGAGAGTGTCTCTCAGGTAAAAGGAAAACCTCCTGAGAGAATTAAGGTTTGGTCGGACAGTTCTTACTCATACCCCGAGAGAAATATTTCTAGGTACATAGGAAATGTTAGAGGAACTATCCGTAGAAATAAGGTCTACGAAGAGAGTATCCACTTTAAATCAGAAAAGGTTGAAGTTGATCTAAATACCTTAAAGATAGATCTAACTGATAGTGTAGAGATTAAAAAACAACAACTTACGGCACAATCCCTTCGTGGAGAAATATTTCTAGAAAACTATAACAAAAAGCTCAAGTATTTTGTTCTTTATGACGATGTGAAGGTTGTAGAGAAAGTAGAGCTTGAAAAGGATGGTCGTGTTTCCTCCTTTATGAGACGAGCTTTTGGCGAGAAACTTGAGGGTATCATGAGTGATAATAAGATTATTATCACTGGGTACCCTAAGGTTTTTCAACAAAGTGATGTGATTACTGGAAATAAAATTGTACTTCGAGAAAATAACGAAGTGGTTGAAGTTGATGATGCCAATACAAACTTTATTATAAGGTAATCTATGGAACAGAAGAGCTTTTTAGAAGCTAAGAATTTGAAGAAAACTTACTCGGGACGAACAGTTGTAAAAGACGTAAGCGTCAGAGTAGAGCAAGGTGAAATCGTAGGACTATTAGGTCCAAACGGTGCAGGAAAGACAACTTCATTTTACATGATTGTTGGACTTGTAAAGGCCGATGAAGGGGACATTCAGTTATCAGGCATAGATTTAACTGAGTTTCCAATTCATATAAGAGCGCTGAAGGGAGTTGGTTACTTACCTCAAGAAGCGTCAGTATTTAGAGATTTAACAGTACAAGAGAATATCTATGCTGTTTTAGAAAATAGAAAACTTCCTCGAGTAAAGAGACATAACTTACTCGAGTCCTTGATAGAAGACTTCGGTCTAGGGCATATAAGAAAGTCCTTAGGTTCATCTTTATCGGGGGGAGAAAGAAGAAGAGTGGAAATTGCGAGAGCACTTGCACTAGAGCCAAGGTTTATTCTTTTAGATGAACCATTTGCAGGAGTAGATCCTTTGGCCGTTAGTGATATACAAAATGTGATTCGTAGTTTGAAAAATAGAAATATAGGTGTCTTAATAACAGACCATAACGTGAGGGAAACCTTAGGTATTGTTGATAGGGCCTATATTATGAATAGTGGTGAACTTCTAGTTAGTGGAACACCCGATGAAATTGTCAATAATGAAAGAGCAAGGAAGTTCTATTTAGGAGAAGAGTTCAAAATGTAACCTTCTCAATAATAAAAGGTGGAACTATGGCCGTTAAACTGTCACAAAGTTTAAAACAATCTCAGAATTTAATGATGACCCCGCAATTACAGCAGGCCATCAAGCTACTAACTCTGACTCATTTAGAAATGACCAGTGTGATTGCTGAAGAGATGGTTGAGAACCCAATGCTCGAAGAGTTTGGCAATGGTAATGAAACACCTGACAAGAAATCAGAAGAAGATTATAAAGTTGAAGCCCTTGAATCCCAAGGAGCTGAAGCCAAGAGTGAGAACTTTGATGAAAGTCCAGTTATATCAAAAGATGAAGACTTTGATTGGCAGAAATATGTTGAAACATATAATAACTCCTCATCAACACCTTCAATGGTTGGACCCGCTTCAGGGGATGATACGCCAAATTATGAAAATATCATTTCTAAAGGAGACTCACTTGCAGATCACCTAGAATGGCAATTGAGAATGGAAGACCTTACTGAAGAAGAATTTAAATTAGGTCGAGAAATTATTCATAATATTAATGACGATGGATATTTAAGCTTATCGTATGATGAGGTAATTGCAACTAGTGATTTAGATCGTGACCATGCATTTGATGTATTAGAAATGGTTCAACGATTTGATCCTGTTGGATGTGGGGCTGCAAACTTAACTGACTGTCTTCTTGCACAAGCTAGAATCGCAGAAGAGAGGTCTCCACTTCTTGAAAAGATAATCTGTAATCACTTACCGGATTTACATAAGAAGGATTATTCAAAGATTTGTAAAGAAACTGGAGTTTCAGAGGAAGTTATTCGTGAAACAAGTAAGTTGTTACACCAATTTCATCCAAAGCCAGGACGTTTAATTTCGGGTCAAGAAACACACTATATTGCTCCTGATATTTATGTTGTAAATGTTGGAGGAGAGTTTGTTGTTCAGGTGAATGATGAAGGTATCCCAAGATTAAGAATCTCGAAACTTTATCAACAACTTCTTACTTCAAAAGGAAGTGAGAAAACTGAAGCAAGTGAATATGTTCTTGATAAACTGAAGTCTGCAAAGTGGTTGTTAAAGTCTATTCAAACAAGACAACAGACTATTTATAAGGTTTCTAAAGCTATTGTGAGACAACAACAAGAGTTCTTCAAAAAAGGTCCGAAATATTTAAAGCCAATGGTTTTAAAAGATGTTGCTAATGAAATTGGAATGCATGAATCAACTGTCTCAAGAGTAACAACAAGCAAGTATATGCACACACCAATTGGTCTTTTTGAATTGAAGTACTTCTTTAATACAGGAATTGGTGGAAAAGATGGTGGAGTCGATATTTCAAGTGAAGTTCTTAAGCTAAAAATTAAAGAGTTAGTTGAGAATGAGCAACCTAAAAAGCCACTCTCTGATCAAAAAATTGCTGACCTTTTAAGTCGTGACGACGTTAAGGTTGCTAGAAGAACAGTGGCCAAGTACCGTGAAATATTAGGAATTGATTCTTCTTCGAAAAGAAAGGTCAAATCTTAAGTAGAATGTACGATAAGTAGCTACACTCTCAATTTGAGTCTGTAGTAAACATAACGACAGGAGTAGGACGTTTATGAAAGTGACTATCTCATTTCTTCACCTAGAGCATACTCAAGCGCTAGATGAAAGAATTCATGAAAAATCAGCTAAACTTGAAAAGTTTATTGATGGAGAAATTAAGCTAAAGTGGAGCTGTTTTGTAAAAGATGGACAACACTATGCTGAAGTCGATCTCAATGGGCCAATGTTTCACTATCACGCCACAGGGCACACAGATAGTCTCTATAAAACTATTGATGTAGTTGTAGATAAGCTTGAAAAACAGCTTTCTAAGAGAAAAGGTAAGTGGAAGAATAATAAGCAAAGAAAGGCCGGTAAAGATATTGAAGTCTATGATCCAGAAATGGCATGGGGTGAATACGACGAAGATTACGTAGCTTAAAATAAATATGCCTCACTAAGTGAGGCATTTTTTTTGAACCAGAAAACTCAAAAGTTCTTTATTACTTCTATCTATTAATTCTTGGATTACTTTCATTTCTACTTTTAGAACATTTTGATAAATGTATTATAGTGATTCGTATTAACTCCTAGAGTGTCTAAAAACTAGACAAAATACTCAGATCTTCTTGTTGGCCTAAGATTTGTAATAAGTATTACTTATTAATTTAAATATCTTATTATGGGTACTTGGAGCTCTCTTATGACTAAAAGCTTTTCGCTTGTTCAAATGATAATCATTTTGTTTATCTTGAGCTCTTGTGGAGTGAAGAAAAACTCTTCGTTACAATCAAGTGAGTCTGAGGCAATTATGAGTGCTTCTAAGAGCATGCAAAATTGTTCACAAGTTAATTCTAGTGTTTTAGTAAAAGAAGCTAAAAACATTATAATGACCGCTGAGAGAATGATTCAACGTAGTGGGCGTCAATATCTTTTACCTATTCAAAATATTAATATGGGAAATAGTAATTTACTTTCCCCGCTTCTTGTTGGAAGAGAGTTAATAGAGTCCTTAATTCAAGACTTACAAGAAGAAATAAATAAATCTCAGTCTATAAATACTGTAAGCACTACTGAAGTAAACTGGATTGAATTAATAAAGAAAAGAAATGCTTTAGAACGAGTTGTGACGAGATGGAGTTTTCATCAGTGTCACCTCGGAGACCTTGTCAGAAACAATAATGAGGAAATAAAAGACTTCTTAACTTTAGAGTCTCAATTCTGTAAAGAAGACTGTGTGAGAGTTAGTGATGGCCGTATTATAGAAAAAGACAGTATTGAAATTAGAAATAAAGCTATTAGAATGTGTACTTTAGTAAAGGCAGCTGCACTATGCGAAATAGAATATGATTTTTTTGCGATTAAAAATAAGAGGAACTCTTATATTCGTGATTTACTGAAGGTAGTAAGAAAGAAATATAATTCGGTTTTATTTGAACCAAAAGGTGTAAGCCTTCCTCTAAATTGTTCTAAGAGTGGAAAAAAAGTATTTCTAAAAGTTCCATATAAAGAAGGAACGGTTGATGTGTTAAGTAGAAAGGCCATTAAAAAGTACTGGGATAATCAGAACTTTCAAATTGAATTCGTATCTTCTGCTAAAGGGTTTTCAATTAAAAAATCAAACTCGAGAGTATCTATGGTTTCCGATGATAGTGGCCCTACCATTTTTCTTAGCAATTCTCTTAGAGGAGAGCTTGAAGTAAAAACTGTCGCTCACGAATTTGGGCATATACTAGGTTTTAGAGACTGTTATATTGAGTATTATGACGCAAGAAATGAAGAAATCGTTTATTTTGAATTAGAAAGAGAGAGCGGTAACTTAATGTGTACATTAGATCTAGGAGATAATATCCCACAAAAGTACCGAAACTCGCTGATTAAAAAATATTGTGACTAGTTCTTTTCTTCGTAATATATGCCAGATCCGATCCACCAAGTCTTATCAATAGACTCGACATATCCCAGTTTGAGCTTAACTTCTTTGGATTCTGGATGTTCCCAATAATACTTATAGTTTCCAGAGCCTAATTGCGCTTTTTTTATCAGCTCTTGAATGAGTAAATTACCTTTTTTATCTTTTAGATTTATAAGGTTCTTGCCAACCAGGGCCTTTTTACCACCATGACAGAGAACAGTACCCTTATAATCATATGCAAAAATATAAAATTCACCCCTCTTAAACTTTGATCCATCGGTAAATTCTGCGCAGGATTTTTCCTTACCTTCATTTTTGGCAAACTCTGTTGCTTCTTTAACAAATGTAACCAGTTCCATTTTCTTTGCTCTTTGAGCAAATGCGTTAGATGAAAGTAAGATAGTTAAGCTCAATAGCAATGCATTCATAAATACTCCTTTTGAATAAGAATAAATATAAACGAAAAAAGAAATTATTAAATTTAACTTTTCTTTAAGGCGCCAATTGAGTTTGCAACTGTTGCTCTCGCAGATATGAAATGTTTATGCTCAAGTAATAGACCTGTGCAAATAATACGGATTTCTTCACTTTCTAATTGTTCAACATTTCCATCTGCTGCTGAAATTTGAAAAAGAGTCTCTAAGACATGAAGTTTTTTTTCATTATCTAAAATATCGTTTAGTGCTGTACAGTAGCTTCTATTATCTAGGCCAGCGAGTTCTTTGACTTCATTTATTGCTAAGTCCGCTACGAATTGGGCCTCCTGTTCTGAGAAATCCATCCATTTTAGAACAGAGTTTTTAATTTGTTTCGCTTCTTTTGGACAGATATCGAAGTCAACATATGCTACTCTTGCACACAGGCCAGAAAGACTAGCAAGTAAGATTTTTGCGTTCTCCTCTAATTGAGGAAAATTGTCATTAATCTTTTGTTTTAGATTAGAAATATTAGATTTCTCTTCTTTTGTAGTAAATATGTCCCAAAAATTCATTGTTAAGGCCTTTTTTTATAAAATTACATCAATTAAGCTTATGCATAGTTGAAAAGAGTATTTAATAAAAGGATAATAACTTTGGTAACTAGTGTAAATGAGAGAATAAAATGATTGAACAACTTCTATTGGAAAACCTTGACGAATTTAATATGAGACCCATCTTTAATTCAGGTGAGGATGAAGAAAATGATGGTGAATTGGCCACAATTAAGAAAATTAAGGTCAAAAAACCAAAAAAATACAAAGTTCTCATTCATAACGATGATTACACAACAATGGAGTTTGTCGTTTATGTACTTCAGAAAATTTTTCACAAGAATATGGATGAAGCTCAGGCGATAATGTTGAAGGTTCATAAAGAGGGTGTAGGTGTTTGTGGAGTCTATAGTTTTGAAATCGCTGAAAGTAAATCTTCCAAAGTCTTAAGAGAGGCCAAGGAAAATGGACATCCATTGAAATGCTCAATAGAGCCAGAGTCATAAGAGGAAAATATGATGTCAAAGAAATTAGAAGTAATAATTAATCAAGCAATCCGCTTAGCAAATGAGTTTAGACATGAGTACTTAACTCTAGAAAGCGTTTTGCTATCTATGCTCGATGATGATCAGGTATTAGAGGTTTTGCATGATTGTGGTGCCAATGTTGATGAAATTAAGCAACAACTTGAGCAGTTTATTCATGATAATGAAAATTTTAGCATCTTAAGTGAAGGTGAAGTCCAAGATCTAAGTGAACAGCAATTCGTTGATGAAGAGCTTAGAAAACTCGCTGGTGATAATGGAATTATATATCAACCAGAAATTTCTGTTGCGCTTCAACGTGTAATTCAAAGGGCCGCTATCCATGTCCAGTCATCTGGTAAAAGACATATTAGAGGAATTAATATTCTTGTTGCAATGTTTCAGGAAAAAGAGTCATTTGCTCTATACACAATATTGAATCAAGGAATTGAAAGATTTGATGTTGTTAAACATATTGCTCATGGTCCAGATGAGCCTCTGACAAGTGAAGAAGAAGGAGAATTTGCTCCTCTAGATAGTGAGTCCGAAGAATCTCATGATATAAAGAAGAATCAAAAATCTAAAGGTCTAGAAGAGTTTTGTATTAATCTAAATACCCTTGCAAAGCAAAACAAAATTGATCCAATTATTGGTCGCGAAGATGAGCTTAATCGTATTGTAGAAATTCTTTGTCGTCGCAGAAAAAATAATCCATTGCTAACAGGAGATGCCGGTGTAGGAAAAACTGCTATTGCAGAAGGACTTGCTTGGTCTATCGAGCAAGGCAGTGTTCCAGAAGTCTTGCTAAATACGACTATTTTTAGCTTAGATATGGCAGCACTTTTAGCTGGAGCAAAGTTTAGAGGTGACTTTGAACAAAGACTGAAAAATGTACTTAAAGATATTGAAGCTATGGAAGATAGAGGAGAGAAGACTATTGTCTTTATAGATGAAATCCATACTGTAATGGGAGCAGGTGCCACGAATGGTGGTTCGATGGATGCATCAAATTTACTAAAACCTGCGCTATCTTCTGGAAGAGTTCGTTGTATAGGTTCTACAACTCAAGATGAATATCGAAAGTTTATTGAAAAAGATCATGCGTTTAGCAGAAGGTTTCAAAAAATTGACGTTGATGAGCCAAGTTTAGAAGATACTTATAAAATTTTAAAGGGATTGAAGTTTAAATTTGAGGAACACCACGGAGTTAAGTTCTCTAATGCTGTTTTACGATCGGCGGTAGAGCTATCGAATAAGTTTATAAATGATAGGAAGAATCCAGATAAATCTATAGATGTTATAGATGAAGCTGGGGCCAGTGTTCACTTATTACCAGCAAATAAGAGAAAAGCTAATATAACAAAGCGAGATATAGAGCTGATAGTTGCTAAACTTGCAAAAATACCACGCATTAGTGTCAGCGGAGATGACAAGGATAGATTAAAGAATCTTAAGTCTAATCTTCATATGTCTATTTATGGACAAGATGAGGCGGTTGATAGAGTTGCTGATGCGATTATATTATCAAGATCTGGGCTTGGTCATGAAGATAAACCTATGGCGAGTTTTCTATTTGCAGGACCAACTGGAGTTGGAAAGACTGAGCTGGCCAAGCAATTAGCAGAAAATCTTGGTAGCCACTTACAAAGAATTGATATGTCTGAATATATGGAAAAGCATTCGGTTGCTAAGCTGATCGGTGCTCCTCCTGGATATGTGGGTCATGATAATGGAGGTATCTTAACAGATGCTATTAAAAAGAATCCTCATTGTATCCTTCTTTTAGATGAAATTGAGAAAGCACATCCAGATGTATATAATATTCTGTTACAAGTGATGGATCATGGGGCCCTCACAGACTCTCAGGGGCGTACTACAGACTTTAAGAATACAGTCATCATAATGACAACAAATGCGGGTGCAAAGCAAATGGAGGCCGGTAAAATAGGTCTAGGAGGAAGTTCTCTAGATGGTAACACTACGAAACGTGATCAAGCTCTTAAGAACTTCTTTAGTCCTGAGTTTCGTAACCGCTTAGATGGAATAATTCAATTTAATAAGCTTGGAACTGAGTTCATTCTAAGAATTGTAGAAAAGTTTTTATTAGATTTAGAAAATAGGCTTGCTGCGAAGAACGTTGAGCTTATTGTTAGTGAAAAAACGAAAGAATGGTTAGCAAAAACTGGGTATGATCCAAAAATGGGAGCTCGACCAATTGGCCGAATCATCGATCAACAAATCAAGAAGCCACTTTCTAATGAAGTGCTTTTTGGAAAACTAGAAAAGGGTGGAAAGGTAACAGTAGAGATAAATTCATCAGAAGAATTGATCTTTATATACTCTTAATTCAAAATATATAATTATAAAAAGATAACTTTTAGAGAAAATTTGTAAAAGAAGTGCCAATAAAAGTTGCCCTTATGCCCCTTAAAGGGGCATTTTTTTCGTCTTAACTGAAAAAAATATAGAATCATCGAAATTTTTTTTTCATTCTTTTTTTTCAAAAAAAAACTGCTAATAACTTATCTCATTGAGAAGAAATTATAAAAAAATGAAAAAATGAAAACGTTGAAAGCACTTGTTCATCGTGTGTTAGGGCGAAGTGTTTTTTTTTTGTAAAGTTATTTAAAACTTTAGCCGAAATTCTAAGAAATCGAAGAATAAATGATTTTTAGCAGAAACACTTCAAAAGAGTATTTTTTTGTTTGCGTTAAAATAAAATTATGTTTATTCTGAAGTTATAAGTGTTAAAAACCAGGAGGATGTCAATGGCAGTAAAAAAGAAAGCTACAAAAAAGGTAGCTAAAAAAGCCACTAAGAAAGCAGCTACTAAGAAAAAAGTTGCAAAGAAAGCAACTAAGAAAGTAGCTAAGAAAAAAGTTGCAAAGAAGAAAGTAGCTAAGAAAAAGGTAGCTAAGAAAGCAACTAAGAAAGTAGCTAAGAAAAAAGTTGCAAAGAAAGCAACTAAGAAGAAAGTAGCTAAGAAAAAAGTTGCAAAGAAAGCAACTAAGAAGAAAGTTGCTAAGAAAAAAGTAGCTAAGAAAGCAACTAAGAAGAAAGTTGCGAAGAAAGCGACTAAGAAAGCAACTAAGAAAAAAGTTGCGAAGAAAGCAACTAAGAAAGTAGCAAAGAAAGCAACTAAGAAAGTAGCTGCTAAGAAAACTACTAAGAAAAAAGCACCAGCTAAGAAAAAGTAATTGAATTATTTCAATAACTTAAAGGCCTCTTATGAGGCCTTTTTTTTTGTCCCAAATTTCGATTCTCAGCATTTGCCTATGGTCTTGGCAGCCCTTTTTGAAATTCGCTGTATGGTTATGTTTCGTGTAATCAGTAGTTTAGCTCCTGAAAAGATGACACAAACCAAAATACTCGTTTACTTTTATTCATGAAATTGATAACTTGCGCCCACTTTCAAGCTTAATCGGCAGGCTAAATAACTGACGGGATTTGGATTGGAAAGTTTTGTTATTTGTAAGGATCTTTTGGATTCTTTGCCTTAGCATCTTTCTTTCATTTCCCATGATTAATTCGGAGATTACTTAAATGGAAACAAATCCAACTGGCTTAGGGCTACGTGATGAAAACGGTCCTAAAGAACAATGGTTTATTGATGAGGCCACAGGCCAGAATTTCGTAAAAATGGGTGATGTTATTTTTCCTCCAAGAAAAGTTTGGATGAAAACTTACGGCTGCCAAATGAATTATCATGATACTGATAGATTATTGGCCCACCTTAAGAACTTGAACTTTACACCTGTTGAAGAAGTTGATGACGCTGATCTGGTTTTATTCAATACTTGCGCGGTTAGAGATCTGGCAAATAACAAATTCTACTCCCACCTTGGGAATATGAAGCATCAAAAAGCAGCGAAAAAAGACAATTTAGTTGTTGGAGTAGGTGGATGTGTTGCTCAGACTGAAGGGAAGGAGCTTGTAAAAAAATATAAGCATCTAGACTTTGCTTTTGGTCCAGACACAATCGATTCAATTAACGATATGGTTTACAGAACTTACGCCGGTGATAGTAAATTTGTAATTAATAGTTGGGATAGATCTGAAAACTTCTCTATAGAGACTAAAGTTTCTCATGATACTCCACAGGCCTTTGTGAATATTATCAAAGGATGTAACAAGTATTGTACATACTGTATTGTTCCTTATACGCGAGGGAAAGAAAGATCAAGAAGAGTCGAAGAAGTTGTTGAGGACATTCGCCGTCTTGTTAAATATCAGGGAATTCAGGAAGTCACACTACTTGGTCAAAATGTTAATTCTTTTGGAAAAGATAATGGAGAGTCCTTGGCCCAACTTATTTTAGAACTCGAAGAATTAGATGGACTTGAAATAATTAGATACACAACAAGTCATCCTTACGATATTTCTGATGAATTAATAATGGTTCATGGGATTTCTAAAAAACTAGCTAAACACTTACATCTGCCTGTTCAATCGGGATCAAATTCAGTTTTAAAGAGAATGAATAGAGAATATACTATTGAGCACTATCTTGACCGAGTTAATAAGCTTAGAGAAGTTCAACCTGAAATAGTTGTTTCTTCAGACATTATTGCTGGTTTTGTTAATGAAACAGATGAAGAACATCAAGATACTTTGAAGTTACTTGATAACGCTCAATTTGATTTCATTTATTCTTATGCATACTCTAAAAGAAATAAAACAAGAGCTGCTAGAGTAGAGGATCATTTAAGTGACGATATTCGTGGTGCAAGATTGCGAGAAATTCAACTTCATCAGTTAAAGTTACAGGCAAATATAAGAGCTAAGATGGAAGGTAAAACTTTTAGAATCTTAGTCGAAGGTAAGAATACTTTTAAGGGTGAAACTAAATGGAAAGGTAGAACGAATTGTAATAGAATCATCCACTTTCTACCTAAAGACGAAAATGAAAATCTACAGTGGAACTGGGTTGACGTTAAAGTGACATCGGCCACAGCACTATCTTGCCAAGGAGAACTTCAAGTTGTTCTAGGTAAGAGAATTCCAACAATTCAATAAAATTAGATGCTTATTTAACCTGCAGGCATGCAAATAGTGCCTGTAGGGGATTTTTCCCCTCTAAGTCTAGTAAAATAGACAACATACTGCGAATAAAATCGCACGGGGTAAAAATGCCAAAGTCTATTTTAAAATTAATCATACTATTTCTTATTTCCGGTAATTCACTTGCGTTGATAGAGATCGGTAGTGATTTTAGCTATGATCGAGATATTTTCGGAACAAATAGGCAAAGTAAATCCACTACCAGAACTTGGGGGGGGACAATCGCTGCACATTTATGGTCTACAACAGCGATTGAGCTTAACTATTACGACACTGAAGATACGACAATTGTTAATGAGACGGTTTCTTATACGGATTTAAGTATTTCCGTATTAGGTCAGCAGACTCATATTGAATCTAAGAATTATGGAATTGGATTGCGTCAAGCATTTGCACCAAGAAAGGCCTTCTTAGTTCCGTCTTTAAGTTTGGGTTATGCTAAAATTTTTAAGAAAACTAAAACAGATTATAAAATTAGAAATGACTCTACCGGGGTAACAACAACTTCGGTTCAACCAACTCTTAAGACGAGAGATGATTCTATGTTTGGAACTTTTAGTATAAAGCTGAGATTATCTAAACGTATTAGTTTAAGAGGTTCGGTACAAACTTATATTCGAGCATTTGATTGGGATGGGGCGAAAGACGATCTCAGATATACCGTCGGATTCACTTGTCTTCTTTAAAGTACCTTTTTCTATTAACTTTGATTTCCTGTGCGAAAATAGGATATTTAGCTGAGCAGGGAAGTGGTCAGTTAGGGTTGTTGAGTAAGGCAAGGAGTAATGAGCTTGTTTTATCGGATGTTCGAGTTTCCAAAGCAGATAAAGAGAAGATTAAATTAATTGAAGAATATAAGACGTTCTTTTATAAATACTGGCAAAAGAAAGAGACAAGTATTTATTCTGAAACGACCATCTTACAAGATGAAGCGGTAACTTATCTAGTCATCGTATCTAAGCATAATAAGATAGAGGCCTTAGAAGAATGCTTTCCGGTAATGGGATGCTTTCCATATTTGGGTTTTTTTCAAAAAGATTCGGCAAAGAAGTATGCAACCGAACAAGAGAAAAAAGGGCTCGTAACATATATTAGGCCTGTGTATGCTTATTCAACATTAGGATACTTTACAGATACTATACTTTCATCATTTTTTATCTTTGATGAATATGAACTTGCAGACCTTATATTTCATGAATTATTTCATACTATCTTCTTTGTAAAAGATGAGGTTGAGCTCAATGAAAACCTTGCTGACTATTTTGCCAAAGAGATGGTTCTTGAATATTTCAAATCTGACGTTGAGTTAAAAGATAAACTGCGTAAGAAAGACCTTTTATCAAAGAGCTTGTCAAAGCAAACGGTGGAATTTGCAAGGGCAGTGAACTTAAAGCTTACTTCCGATCCAGCAATTTCAAAAGAAGATTCATCTAAACTAATTGATAAGCTTGTAGAAGAAAAATTGAGGCCTAAAATTTCTCAGGTTTGCTCGGAGTTTAATGTTGATGACAATAAGTGTTACTTTTTAAAGAGAGATTGGAATCAAGCATCCTTAGCTGCATTTATGACATATCAAAATAAAGTAGATAAAATTAAGCTTTTAAGAAGCTCGACAGAGGGTGACCTCGTCCATTTTTTTGATTATATTGAAAATGAGCTTAAGCTGTATAAGAATTCCGACAAGAAGATTTCTTTTTCAGAGTGGCTCTTTAAATCAATAAATAAATAGATTAAAACTAAAAACTAAAGCAGCAATATGAAAAGACAAATTCTTCTAATCGATCCACTCTCAAAATTAGTTCCTAAAAAAGATTCTAGCTTAATGTTTGCTCTTTCTTTGAAGCGCAGAGGTTATGATGTTTCCTTAATCTTTGAAGATGACTTCTTTATTGTAAATAATGAGATACCCCAAATGAGAGTATATGATTTTGAAGGTAACTTTAAAGAAGATGGTTGCTATATAGAAGATTTTAAACTTACTACCGAGCGTTTCTGGGACGCAGATTCCAAATCAGTTCTACATATGAGATTAGATCCACCATTTGACGGAAGGTATTTAAGATTTCTTTGGATGCAAAGATATTTAAAGCATATTGGAGTTGAAGTTTTGAATGATCCTGATGGTGTTTTGCTTTTTAACGAGAAGCTTTATGCTTATGAGCACGAATCAAGCCTAGAAACATATGTAGGAAGCTCTAAAGAAGGTTTCATTAACTTTGTAACGAAAATGAAAGACAAAGGCCACACAGAGCTTATTTTGAAGCCCTTAGACCTATATCAAGGAATTGGAGTTGAGAAGGTTTCGCTAAATGACGATTTCAAGAGCATTTTCTTAAGAAAAGTTTCACAATACAATGGTCCAGTTGTTGCTCAGCCTTTTGCTAAAGAAGTCACTAAGGGTGAGGTTCGAAGTCTCTACTTTAAAGGTAAAGAGCTCGGTTCTATTTTGAAAGTTCCTAAAGAAGGTGAGTTCTTAGCTAATATCGCTCAAGGAGCAACGTACGATACTTACAAGTTGAGTGAGTATCAGAGAAAATCTTGTGAAGAAATTTGTAGTAAGTTATCAGAATATGGAGTTGATTGGGTCGCTTTCGATATTCTAGGAGATAGTATTTCCGAAGTGAATATTACTTGCCCAGGCCTTTTAGTTGAAGTTTCAAAGGCCTATGGCAGGAACTTATCTTTTGATATTATTGATCTACTTTAGTATCTAGGTCCAGGAATATCCTGAGTTTCGTCTGTGGCGAACTCTATTTGAAACCTAACGCAGTCTTTGTACCAAACTGCATACATTTCTGTAACGTCCTGGTAGCTACTATTAGCATAACCATAGTAGATATAATCATAGTTCCATTTTACATCTCTTACTTCAATAACAAGTGGCTCACTTGTATTTGCTGGAACACTAAATTCTTTAACTGGAGAATATGAGTTAACTGCAACATCTGTAAATGAATGTTCAAATACACAACTACCATTCTTAGCTCTTACACAAAGATCTAATTGTAGTTTGGTATAATTAAGAGGTCTTTGAGTACATGCAATACCATTTGAATCAATTGAGTTTGCAGTAGGTGCTGATAAAGCTTTAACTCTAACATTCATTCTAGAGTCTGTTTGAAAAATATACTGATCATTAACTCCAACATTTCTTTCGGAAGACCAAAAAATTCCATTTGGAGGTGGGTTATAGTTTGGATTTGCTGTTCCATGAACTGCAACGATAGGTAGACTATAATAGGCCGGAAGAGTAGGATCGACTGTTGTATCTCCTCCTCCTGAGTCAGCACCATCATTAGTCGGTGTAACTACAGAGACCTGAGTATTGTCAGTTGAACTCGACTTTTTATTAGTTGTCTTTTGAACACAAGAAGTAAGTGCAAGCAGTACCAAAAGTGTTGAAAGAGTAAAATAATTTCTTTTCATAAGAATCCTCGTTCTTTCTATTCTTTAGTTTTATCGTCAAGTTGCTAAAATAACTTTAGAAAAGAATTTGAGGTAATTAGTTGGTTATCTAAGCTTATGATAATATTAAACTAATACAAGTTGCGGCCTAGCCTACTCATTGGTAATATTAATGTAATGATAGAGCATTTAGAAAAATTTATAGAAAAGAAATCAGCTGAATTATATCCGTTTGCGTATGCATTAGTACCTGATGATCTGCAGGCTTCTCAGCTTATAATTGATGCCGTAGAACTTTTATTAGTTGACTCTAATTTGTCACCAAGACTTGTTAGCTATTATCAAAATTCGCAGACGCTTTCTAGTGAACAAAAGCTTATAACTGATAATTTACTTTCCCATATTTATAGAATCTCTAAAAAGCGTGCTATTCAACTGAATGGTTCTTATATAATACCAAAAGGTTTTGGAGCTTTTTATCAAACTCCTATGGATAGAAGAGCGGTGGTTTTTCTAAGAGAGAAATTCTCCTTTTCGTGGGAGCGAATTGCGATGATAATCGGTGAAGATAAAGTTGTCGCTATCCAGAACTATCATTTAGGAATTGATTCTATTCACGACTTTATGGGTCGTCCTGTGGAGATCATTAGTGCAAAGTAATTTAGAATCTGTACAAAGTCATTGCCCTCATTCTCATAAAGCATCTTTAATTTTAGAGAACTCAGATATAAGTGATGGTTTTCTTTCAAAGCATTATGAGAGCTGTAATTCATGTCGAACTAAACTTGAAAGTCTCAAACAGGAGAGGTCTGCGCTTAAGAGACAAATCCCTTTTGCAACAGCACCAAAAGAAATAAGAGATATCTTTCAAGAAGAGAGTCGAGAGTTTACTTTAAGAGTTAAAAAGAGAGTAACTCTTCTTAAAAAGAAAAGAGTTAACGAGGTAAGGGCCGGAGTGATGATGTTCTTAAAAGATATTAAGACCGCCTTTTTAAGTAAGCAATTTCTATTCAGTATTACCTTAGTGGGCGGAACTTGGGCCTATTACAATTTACTTAATTAATATATAAAGAATAGTAAATCGTGAAAGTACCATCTTTTTGAACGAGGTCTTTTGGAGGATTAGGAATTGATCTCATCTGGTCTAATGTCTTTTCAAAAAGCTTATGTATCTCATCGCTTTGCGAAGACCTCATTATTTTTACAGCAATAATATACCCGTTAGAGTCAAAAGTAACTCGACCATTTAGGCGATGCCTTTGGTTATTAATCGCATCCTTAATAATCGGATTTGAACGAAGAATTTCGTAGTATGTTTTCACAAATGAATTTACATATTTTTCATATGTTCTCTTTTGAAATGAAAAATAGATCTTTTCTGCACTATTGAGCTCGTCCTCTGGAACACCTTCCGGTGGTTCAAATTGAATATTAAAACCTTTGCCAGCAATTGCATTACCTGAGTAGGGGCTTGCTGCTAGTTTTTGAAGAACTTCTCCTTGAAGTTGTTGTTGTTGTCTTTGAAGTTTCTGCTTCATAGGCTCTTTTGCAGTGTAAGTAAATTGAGAGTTTTCATTAACTTTTTTAGTACGCTCAATAGGTCTTTCTACTTCTTGTGGTTTTGAATCTAGTCCAGCTTTTGAGCTGGCGGCCAGTTGTTTTAATGCCTGCTCATTAACTTGCTGAGTTTTAGAACTTGCTGAGCTACCTTGAGAACCATTTCCACTTTTATGTTTGGTTTGGGACGAAAAGCTATCTTTTTTCCCGCCCTTTACTCCTGCTGTTCTAAATTGTTTAGGTGGTAATTTCTCAAAGCTTTCAACTGTAAAAATTTGCTTGCCCTTAAGATTAGGATCACCAGAATACTCACTTGATTTACTCATAAATAAACCGCATATCAATACGACGAGTAGATTCAAAACTACGGAGAAGGCAAAGGATATAAAGTTTCGTTCAACCTGAAGGTTTTCCCAAGTGGTCATGCTATAAATGTACACCAAAAAACAAGTGTTTAGATAGGCATAATTGGGAAAGATTAGGTATTTTTCACCTGTTCTTGACTCGCTTGATGGGAGTTGCAAAAATAGGAGTAGCAAATAATTCCATGGAGTCACAAACCATGGATTTTCAATAGGTTAAACGAATTAATCTATTTATAAGACCTCAATGGGTTCCAAGGAATGGAAAAATGAAGCAGCAACTTCAAAGTTGGTTTAGTAAGAAAAAAACAATCGCTGGTATTGGAGCTACGGCCCTGCTTATATTTTCAGGTGTTTTTCAGCACCAAGTCTCAACCAAAGTATCAAATTTAAAATCAATGCAAGCAGGTTTATCGACTTGCTTTAGTAGAGTTAATCAAAGTTATACTGCAAAAGTTATTGGAGATGCTTCTTCAATGTACTTAGAATCTGGTTTTATGAAAACAACAGAGGAATGTTTTTCTGAAACAAATGCATTCTTTGAAAAAGAGGTTAGTGCAGTTGCAGGAAAAATTTCTCAGTCGATAAATGCTCTAATGACTGATGTAAATTGGTTTCATGAAAGAGTTGAAGAGTCTTCTAGTTCATTTTCTGATCAAAGCGGAGAAATTGCTTTAAGTAATTTAAGCGATAGATTTGAAAAGTTAGAAATTAAATTCGATCAATTAGAGGGAGATGTCATTTCAAAAGTTGAAGGAATGTCTTTATCAAAAGAAAATTTAAACCTCTTTTTGATTGTTCTTTCAATTCTTGCACCTTTATTACTTCTTTGGGATTTTGTTGAAAAGAAGAAGTTACAACAAAAGAATAATCAGCTTGAAGTAGACGCTAGAAGAAGGCTTGAAAATGGAGATGCTATTGTACATGCTGAAGTTGGAAATATCATTAAAGAGGCTTTGGAGCAAAATCAGCTTGTTTATTGTTCGGAGCTATTTTCTCAGTTCCATGCTTTAAACCCTGTTGCGGATATATCTACTACAAAGATGAGAACTATAGATCTTGAGACACCTGTCTTGGGTGATTCGAAGCTTGATGCAATTTGGTTAGAGTCTGAAATGGATGATTCTAAAGTATTAAAAGCTGAGGGAGAAGTTCCTAAGTATAAAGGTCCAGTGACTGGATTAGATCAAGTTCTTAGTAAGGTTGTAGATCACCTTTCAAATAAGCTTTTGGCAGATGGGGTCATGATTGATCTGGATATTAAAGAAAATATAAATGTACAAGGTGAGAGTGAGGCTCTAGAACAAGTTATTTATAACGTTGTAATGAATGCAGTAAAGAATTGTCAAAGCAGTGATAGTTCTAACAGAATTTCTATAAATGCCAAGAGAGTAGGCTCAAGTGTTTGTGTTAATTTAACTGACTCAGGGGTTGGATTTTCGAGAGACTTTCTCACTGCCGCAAGTGGGCTTGGAGATATTGATGAGCATATGCCTCTGGCGTTAAAGATCTCGAGCGAACTAGTTGAAGATGTTAATGGTACAATGAGTTTTGAAAATCTTTATACTAATAGTGAAGTTGTAGGTTCAAAGGTTCAAATTGTTCTTAAGCATGTTGAAGTAGAGCAAAAGAGAGTTGCAAGCATTCAAAAGGGTACTAAGAAAGAAATTCTTGCTGCGATTCAAGAACAGGTCATATAGTTAAAAAAATCTCTTTCTAAAGCTTTTATATTTTCTCTTAGGTAGGAGTAACTTTAAAAGCTTTAGATAATTCTCTTCATTCATTTCTTCTTTATGTAAAATATTGAAAATTTTCTCAAGTGATTTAGATTCTTTTTCAAAGTGTTGATCAAAGAGTATATCTCCAAGCATATATCCAATTCTCTTTGATATTTTATATATGCTAGTTAAACTTTGACCCTTAAGGGTAAGTGATAATTTAATCTTTCTCGTATCATGTTCAATTAGTTCTAAACAAGACTTAAAGACGTCTGAGTCTTTAGAGGTCTTCGCTTTAGATTTTTCAAAAAGGTCTGCATAGAGATCGCACTTTCTGTATGGATTAATCATTTTTGAGCAAAAATAGGCAAAGCAGAATTGGTAAACTAGAAATGAAAATCTCTTTTCTTGTGAAGGAAATGAGAGAATCTTTACTGTTTCATTATTGCCAAACTTTCTGAGGTAGTGCCATAGGTGTATACCACCTAAGTAGCTCAGTCTATTCATTGAATAATTTGAGCAATAGAAATCATTTGAATTGGGAACTTTAAAGCTCTTACCTTTGATTACCAGGTCTTTGTAGAATTTTCCAACAGTCGGTTTTGTGATTTTTTCAAGTCTCTTAAGTATAAAGCTCATCTTATGATGATCGTAGAGATTGAAATCTTCTAAAGCAGATCTATCTAGTTTCAGATTAAGTCCAGAAAGCATCTTTTCAATTAGAAAGAGGTAAGTATCCGATGCATTCTCATTAAAACTTTTCAGACCAGAAGACATTACATAGTCGTGAATATCAAATTCAGGATCTTCTAATAAATTTTCATACCAGTAAATCATACTTTCGTACTTAACCCATGGAGCAGAGGATTGAATTGAATACTCGTTATCCTCAAACTGAATAACTTGTGTTTTCTTGCGGCCCATATTGGTTTGCTCAAGTTTCCAGTAGACCTCGTCAAGGTTTTGATGAATGATCGTTTGTCGATATTCTTTTCTGGCCTTCTTTGAAACTTCTTTAGGTAGCTTTGTAGGAACAATGTGATACTCACCGAACATAACTAAGAGTTTAGAGTATGGAAAAGCACTGAGGTAATTTACGATGATTTCAGAAGCCCGAGTATCTCTTTCGCTTAATGATCCTTTAGAGTTTAGAGCTAGAATCTTATAACCTCTTTCTTTAGCAAGATCGAAGAAAACTCTGTATTGATTCCATGGAAATCTCCACGATTCGTAATAGTTTACATTTTCAAGGAATTCAATCTCAGTTAAGTGTCCTGCTAGAAAACGATCGATATGGTGTTGATGTTTAATATGAACAAACTCCACTCCTAAAACTAATTGGTCTTTTGAATCAGTAAGTGCCCGGATAATTCTGTGTAGGTTTCTCGAACTTTGATCTAGAGAGTGAAAGTCTCCTAGATAAATGAGTTTAGACTTCTTAATTGATTTAATCAGGCTTTGGAAGTTTGAGACGAGAAAATCTCTATTTGAGTGCCTCTTCTGTATTCTTTGATAAGATAGAAACTCTTTCGAAGGAGTTCCTTCTAAAGAAAGGGCCTTCTTCTTCATATAGCTATATATGTTCTTTCGAATTTTAGTGATATCTGTTTTCATAAACCTTTCTCGTTAATTTCATTATAATCAATTTCGAAAAGTTTAAAAGGATTCTATGAATTTATCTTGCTTGTTAAAATTGTTTGTATTTTGGCATTACAAATAGACTCGATATTAGATATCGATTCTTTTAGCTCAGAGTGGTTTGAGACAATACTTTTAAGGTCTGCAGCCGAAGGTATCTTTAGGTTTTGCAGTATTGAGGAAATTGGCATGCCTATTGCCGAGTCTAGAATAAACTTTGCAAATTGGGCAACCAACTGGTCAGTGTAGAGCTCAATAATGGTATTTTCATTAGAGAGCAGCTTTACATAAGAGTTTTCTCCATCAAAGTGAGATTCAATCGCCGTCAGAGGTTTATGAATATCACTAGTGTTTGAGAGTGGAGTATTTATAAAAATATCATTAGACCTTGGGTAAATTGAAACCGAAGGAGTCTTTATAAGCTGATCAATAATAAATGGATTCTTAAATAAATCACTAGGCGTTTGTTCAAGCTTATCAAGAGAATTTTGTAGGTTTAATTTAAAATGAGAAAGCATTCCCATCGTGTGCCAAGGAAATCTTTTTTCAACAGAACTAAGGAACGGAAGAATCTTATCAAATTTACTGCTGAGATCTTCTGGGTGAGAATTCAAAATTTCTGATGAATTTAAATTAAAAAGACCAAAAGATGTAATTATATTTTCTGGAATCTGGTTCGTTTCTAAAAAGAAGCTTGGGATTAGTAGTGATCTAAGCTTCGATTTAATTTTTGTATGTCCGCCATTTAAAGAAAGTTGAATAATTTGCTTTCCAAATTGAGTATTAAAATACTCTCTAAAAACATTTAGATTGATATCGCTTCTTTTTGGAATGATTCCAAAATATTGGAAGTATGCCATTCCGTATTGCTCTAACTTGGCCTGGTAAACATCTGAAGTTGTAAGCTCGAGCTTAATATCAGAAGAGTTTGTGTAGTTAACAATGAGGAGAAGCGGAAATCTATCTTCATTTCTAACCGAGATTCCTAGCATGTCTGAAGTCAGGGAGCTAGATTTTGAAGAATTGTAGTCACTTGAAAGTGTTTCAATTTGAAAGAAGTTATCAAAAGGAACACAGGACTTTGTTAAATTCTTAAAAAAGCTAGGGTGAGTAATATTACTTGTATCATTAGAAGTTGAACTAAGTAGCAGACCATCTAAAATGGCATCCTGATGAAACTCAAAAGAAGTATGCTCATCTGGCTCGGCCTGAAATACAGGAGTGGAGTTATGAGATCTAGTTGCCATAAAGGTTTCAAATTCATCAACAAGTGAGCCAAATTGTTTGAAAATTTCTAGATGTCCACTCCATCTGAAGCTGAGGCATGATTCTTTTTCAGAAGATTTAATAGGGTCTAAGAAGAGCTGCTCTTGTGAAACTCTTCTTTTTCTTAAAACATATAGGTAGTTAGAGATTTCTCCACGTCCCTGGAGTTGGTCAAAGTTAAAGATTGCTTCAACTTTGTAGCTCTTCAATAATTGTTCAACCTTTTCACTATGAGACGGAACAAATAGTTTTTGATTAGAAAAAACATAGAGATAGCCATCTTTACTTAACTCTGCAAGTTGATTGTTAACCTGAGCAAGGAAGTAATGGTGAGGGTTCTTCTTTGGTAATGTTGTTAGATTAAGTACAATTCGATCAAATACCTGTGGAGAGTCTTTTAGCTCTCCTCCAAGAAATGACATCTGTCCATCTTCTGCTGTTGCTGACTTCTTTTTCTTATCATTCATAACACTACAAATAAGAGTCAGAACTTCATGGCCTTGGTATGAGGCGAGATTAACTAAAAAAGATAAGAAGTGTATTTCTTGGCAAATTCTAGTAAACATTCCATGTGAAAACTCACACCCGTTAAAGTCAGGACATATAACCTGATCCCAACTACCTACAACATTATTTTCTTGGGCCATCCAGTGGGATAGCCCTAATGAAGAAAGGTGATTTCCTTCAAATTTCGTAAGTAGTGTTTCTAGTCTCGAATTTGCTTTTTTATTAAATAGCTTCTCAAATGAAGTAGTCGGTGTGTCCTTTTCATTTTCAATCCATTTAGGGAAGTGAATAATTAAATTGTTCACGAATAAACCAAATGCTTTATGAGAATAAGAATGAGAATACTCAAGCTCATTCAAGTCATAAGTCGCAATCTTAATCATTTCAGTTGTAGAGACAGAAAGAAGGTTATTCTTTAAGTCAATAACACTATCTCTAGTAGATGATGAAGGCCTATACCAGCTATACTGATTAATTTTAAAAGATTCACAGTTTAAAGCTGTGCTAGAACCAGTTTTAAATATTCTACTTAAAAAGGAGTTAGGATTATGAAGGTCTATTTTCTCTAAACTGATTTCTAATTTCTTAGCAAGAGTGAGAAGAAACTTAGCTTTATAAATGTAAATTGAAACTGATCTAAAGGCGTAGACTTCGATAAAGTTTTTTACATCGATATCTTCGTTAATCTGGGCAGAAATATATTTACAAAATTTTGAAGAGCTATCTAGGAAATGATTCTTAACTTTCTTATATTCTAGAAAATTCTGGAATTCATTAAATACAGACTGCTGGTAAGAGCTATTTCTATTAATAATATCGCTAAATTGATTTTTTGCGTCTTCAATAAGTTCTTTATGAGACTTTTTGATAATTAGTGCAGGCCTAGAAAGTAGCCCTTCACCCTTCCAACCTGGGACGAGAAAGTTTTGCGGTGTAAATGAAGGCTTGGCTTCTTTTTCTTGAAAAGGCAATTCAAGGTCGAGACTTCCTTGCAGGGAGTCCTCTTGGTTTGAAGTTAAACCTTTATTAAGTGGGGATGAATTAAGCCAAGACAATGCTTTAAACTGTTCTTGATTCAACTTTTACACCGAATATTTTTTGCTCTTTTGTAGTGCATATTTTTAATTGTTTCTCATTAAAATTGTGGGTAGAGCTTTCTACCTTAAAACTATTAAATTGTCACATTATTTGACGGTTTTTATAGCAGCTAATTGATCATTTTAGTAGGTAACTATAGGTATTTATTGCCTTTTTTTGAAAATGTTAAAGTTTCTTACATTTGGGGGCGATAAGCTGGAGGTAAATATATAGCCGCGTTATATATGGGGCCAGTAGGAGACTAAACATGGACGAAAATAAACTAGAAGAAGCAATGACAGATACTATAGAACAAAGCTTTAATGACACAGAGCTAGAAGATATAATGAATGAAATTGAAAGTCTTGAAAAAGAGTTTGTTGACGAAGGTGATAAGTCTCCAGAAGATTTGGCCCTAAGTGAAGCTCCTACAAGTTCACTACAAAATGAAATTGATAAAGAAGTTGAGTCAATTGCTGGTGAAATGACAACTGCTGCAAGCGAAGAAGTCTCTGAGGTTGAAGCGATGCAGGAAGAAGTTGTTGCCCAAGAAGTTAATGAAGCACCGCAAGCTGAAGTAGAGCAGCCAGAAGTTACAGAGTCGCTAGAAGTGGTATCTGAAACTGTAGAAACTGAATCTATTGATGAAGTTTCAAATGTTGTGTCGCTACCAGTTTCGGAAAATAAAGTAGCGTCATCTGGCGCAAATATGGACTTTTCTGCGACAGGTTCAATGGATTTAAATCTTAATTTTAAAATTGGTTCTGAAACTGCAACTCTAAAAGTCGATGGAGATTCAGGTCTTGTTGTCGAAATGGGTGGTGTTGAAATTAAGATAACAGAGTCAAATGGTTGTACAGTGACAATGGAAGGTGGTGTTAATTTTAATATTCCATTGACCACATCATCACAAGAGTCTAAAAAGAAGGCCGCATAAAACCGGTTAAAACAAAAATATGTCTATAAAAATATTAGGGGGTTTGATTAAAGGTCAAACCCTTTTAGTTCCTAAGGGTGATCTTATTCGCCCAACTTCAGTAATGTTAAGAAGAAAAATCTTTGATGCTCGCCAAGATATGAGTGGTTTTCACTTTGTTGATATATGTGGTGGATCAGGTGCAATTGCATTGGAGGCCTTATCTAGAGGAGCTGAAAGCGCGACAATTGTTGAGAAAAATAGCAAGGTATTTGGTCTGCTTAAGGACAATTGTAACAAATCAAAAAGAAGCTCAGACTCTCTTGGTGAAATTAATCTTGTAAAGAGTTGTGGATTAAAATGGCTTGAATCATTTCTAGTGAGCTACTCTAATTACTCTGCAGAGGAAAAAGAGTCGGTTATTATTTTTATAGATCCACCATATGAAATACATAATATCTATGAAGAATCGATTAAACTTTTAAAGAATGCTAATTTTTCTGGAGAGATTTGGATTGAATCTGATGAGCAAAAAGGAATAAAGAAAAAAGTATTAGAAGAGATGATTGATGCAAGAAAGATTTATTCTCAAGGAACAAGTTTTATTCTCTTACATGGCTAGGCAATTATTCATTTTATCTATAGAATATTCTTTATATTGATAAATTCAATTACGGAGTATTCAATGACTAGAAAAGCAGTTTACGCAGGAACATTCGATCCATTTACTACAGGGCACGATGATATCTTAAAAAGATCTCTCGCGCTATTTGATGAGGTAACTGTTTTACTCGCAATATCTCCGACTAAGAAACCACTTTTTACAATTGAACAAAGACTTGAAATGATCAGTGAACACTTCAAATCTGAAAAGAAAGTTAAAGTTGATTCTTGGGGTGGGCTACTTGTCGATTACGCTAAAAATAATGGAATTGATACAATCATTAGAGGATTGAGACCTACGGGGGATTTTGAGTTTGAGTTCCAGATGGCCTCAATGAACAAAAAACTTTACCCCGAAATTGAAACTATTTTTCTAATGACCGAGGGACAAAATTACTTTGTTTCTTCCTCTCTAGTTAAAGAAGTCTATAATCATAAGGGTAATGTTAAGAGCTTCTTACCAGAAACAATCTATAAATGGCTTTTAAATAATTAAGGATTTTAATGAAAATAAGTAAAAGAGTTTCGACTATTTCTGAAAGTATAACTTTGAAGCTTAATGCACAAGCAGTTGCAATGGAAAAAGAGGGAAAACAGGTGTGGAATCTTACAGCTGGACAACTACCTTTTAGACCAGGACATGAATTTACTGAAGCACTTAGGACAGAATTAGTTTTTCTAAATAGTTTTCAATATTCTCCTGTTGCAGGTTTTAAGACTTTGAGAGAGAAGGTCCTTACTTATTTTGAAGAGTCTAGAGATGTTAAAGCCTCTGATACACATAGTGTTCTTGTGAGTAATGGTGGTAAGCATAGTCTAGCGAATGTTTTTGCTTCAATAATTGATAAAGATGATGAAGTGATTATTCCTGCTCCCTACTGGGTCTCTTATCCTGAGATGGTTAGTTTCTATGATGGAAAGCCCGTAACGGTTGCTTCTAATATTTATGACGAATTCCATCCATCTTTAGAAGATATTGAAAGCGCAATTAATAAGAATACTAAAGCAATTATTATCAACAGTCCTAACAATCCTTCAGGAGTTCACTATAGTGAAAAATGGATGCGAGACTTTGCTAGTCTAATGCTCAAATACCCAGACATTATTATTATTAGTGACGAAATTTACTATGAGCTTAGCTACTTCGATCCTAAACCAACCTACTTTTATCAGTATGAAAAAGAGCTTATTGAGAGGACTATTATCATTGATGGTGTGTCTAAGAATATGGCCTTAACAGGGCTAAGGATAGGTTTTTGTATTGCTCCTAATGACCTTATTTCTGCTATGTCTAGATTACAAGGACAGACTACATCAGGTGCAAATAGCCTGATTCAAAAAGCTTTAGAAGGGTACAACTTTAATCTTATTGGAGATTATCTTGAACCAATCAAGGCCCACTTGAGAGAAAATTCACGTACTGTTCAGGACAAATTTAGAGAGAATAAACTTGCGCAGTGTTGGTACCAGACTAAATCAGCTTTTTACTTTTTAGTAGATTTTTCAGGTGCTCCAATTATGGATAAGTATCTAACTAGTCCTGATGACAAGACCGATTACTCCACTCAGATATGCAGTGACTTACTTGAAAAGCATGGCGTAGCTATTGTTCCTGGAGGTGACTTTGGAATCCCTAATTCTGCTAGAATTTCCTTAGTGCCAACTAAGGACTTCTTTGCCGAAGCAATAGGTAAAATTGTTGAATTCATGAAATCATAGAGCTTTTTTCTCTCTAGCTTCAATAGTCTCTAATAGGGGATAATGAGTATAATTTCAGGTCAAAAACCTGATTGGAATACTCATGAATAAAATAATTATATCTGTTCTCTTTGTTCTTCTTCTTTCCTCTTGTGGAAAAAAAGATGAAAAAGTTGAAAATGCAATTCTTAGAGCAAACCTAGCATTGACTCGTGGTCAGTGCCAAGAAGCAATCTCGATACTAGAATTAGAAGGTCGTCAAAATCATAACGATAGTTATTTAAAAACACTTGCTTCTGCATATGCTTGTAAGTCTGGCTATAGTACTACTGTGCTCTTTGGAACAGACTTAGCAAAAATCTCTGATGTCAATTTACTCTTTAGAGAGTTTAGTACTTTTACTACTAGTCCTAATGATGCCGTTGATAATGTTAATTTCACAAATCTTCAAGCTGCATTAGATATCATTCTCTATGCTGGTGGCCTTAGCTTAACCCTTAATCCAACATCTGATTTACGTTTGGCTGCATTTGGAGATAAGGGAAAAGATATTAATTCTTTTGGCTTTTATCTAAGTATGGCCCAGCTTGGAAAATTTAATTACTTCTATGGTAACGCTAGTGCTTTAACTGGTGCTAAAGGGGGAGGGGGACAAGGGAACCCTTGCTATTTAGATTACAATGCTAGCGTTGATGCTTTTTTAACTTCAATTGGTACAACGGGGACATGTGCTCCGGGCTCCAATAGTGGCCATACAGATTTAGTTGCAGGAGCTGATCTAGTCAACCTTCAAAATGCTTGTCATGGAATCATCTTATTCAATAACTTTATTGATACTTTAGATAGCTTTATAAACTCGGCAACGAGTGATGAATTTAGTGATTTTAAACTATTGGGGACGGCGATAGAGTTGTTAAAAGCCGCCATACTCGTTGCTAAACCAACTTTTGATACACGGCTTTTTGATACAACTAGCCAGGCTAGATGTGAAAATTTATTTGCAGGAAATGACGAAGACATAATGTATTTCTATGCAGGTATTTTTGAAACTTTACACAGGTAACAATTGAAAAAACTTTTCTTAGTTTTACTATTTACTTTCCCATTTAATCTCTTTTCAAAAGAGATTATACATATTGGTCGCTCACCGAAAGCTTTAGTTTTAGGGGATGCCTATACTGCAAGAGCAGATGATGAATATACTCTCTTCTATAATCCTGCAGCACTAGGAAGAAATGGTGGAATAGAAATAACTCCACTTAACCCTCAATTTGGAATTACCAATGCGCTAGATGAAGTTGATAGGTTTAAAGATTTTCCTTCGAGCGATCCTGCTGCTATTGCAGATAGATTACTTGGTTTTCCTGTTTACTTACAAGCAGGGGTTTTTCCTGGGCTTAAAATGGCCACTTTCGGGTTTAATTTATTTGCTCAAACGAGAACTAGTTTTCTTCTTCAAAATGCAACTCACCCAATAATTGACCTCGATTATAGAGTGGATAGAGGTTTTGTCGCTGGATTTGCTTTAAACTTTGGAAGTGGAGGGAAAAAGCAAATGGGAAATAGAACTTCCGTTGGTATTTCTATTAAACATAGTCAAAGAGAAGGGATAGACGGTGAGTTTGATTTATTTGGAACTGACCTTCTTGCAAAGATTACAAGTAATACAAGCTCGATTGATGATTTACGTAATTCTATTGGTTGGTCAAAAGGAAAGGCCTGGGGTGTTGATTTGGGCTTTGAACAGGCCTTTAATACAGGCATGAGTGAATTTTCATGGGGCGTTAGTATTTTAGATGTGGGTGGCACTAACTTTAGAAGAGTGTCTGGCAATGCGGTGATTCCTGAGCAAGAAATGTATGTTAATGCAGGTGGTAATTGGAAGCAGTCTTTAGGTCCATTTGCTTACTCACTATCCTTTGATCTTGCTCCTTTAAATATCTATATGCCTTTTGCTAGACGCTTTAGAACGGGCCTAGAAATTGAATTGCCGTTCATTTCCTTATTAGGTGGCTATTCTGAGGGATTTATTAGTTATGGAGCAGAACTTAGGCTCTGGCCTTTTAAGATTCTTGCAGGCTTCTATAGTGCTGAGGCAGGTGTAGATTTCAAAGAATTTGAATCAAAAAGGGCCGTTATTCAATTAAATCTTCTTGATGTTGATATAGATCTATAATTTTTTTGCATCTTCTTATTCTTTTCTCTACAATAAACAATAATAGAAATAATCAAGGATTAGAATATTTCTCAGCCTATCGTATCAACCAATTTCCTTATAACTAAAACTTATATCTATATTAAGAAGAGAAATAATACTCTTTTTGGAGGTTCCTTTTGAAAAAAACTTTTGTCCTAGACACAAATGTTATTCTATTTGATCCAACTTCAATTTTTCAGTTTAAAGATCATCTTGTCTTTATTCCTCTTGTTGTTGTTGAAGAAGTTGATCGCTTTAAGAAAGATCAGAATGAGAATGGACGTAATGCGAGACACTTTTCTCGACTTGTAGATGATCTTCGTCAAAAAGGACCACTATCTAAAGGTGTAGAACTTTCTAATGGCGGAACTCTGATGATCTCTGTCGATAAGAAAGTTAAGAATCAATATGAAGATACAATTGATTTAACTATCAATGATAATCTTATTCTTTCTTCTGCTTTAAGTCTTAAGGAAGAAGGGGATGATGTTTACTTAATAACTAAAGATATTAACTTAAGATTAAAGGCAGATATCTTTGGGTTGAACTCTGAAGACTATGGAAAAAAGAATATTTCATTAGATGAGATTTATCATGGTCATAGAGTTTTAGAAATGGATGAGACGGCCTTAGCAAACTTTGAAAAGAATCGTCATCTTCCTTTTGAAGATGCTGAGGAAATGGATATTTATCCAAATGAATATATTGTTATTCAAGCTAAAGGAAATGATAGAAAAAGGGCCCTCGGAAGATATTCTCTTGCTAAAAAGGGGATAGTTCCATTAATTCCAATGCGTGAAGGGATATGGGGAATTTATCCTAAAAATATGGAGCAACAATTTGCTCTAGATGCATTACTAAATGATGAGGTTAAGCTTGTTACTTTAGTTGGTAAGGCCGGAACGGGAAAGACTCTTCTAGCAATTGCTGCTGGTTTAGAAATGACTATCAATCAAGAAAAGTACACGCGACTACTAGTTTCAAGACCTGTTCAACCGATGGGAAAAGACCTTGGTTTCTTACCTGGTGACGTGAATGAAAAGCTTGCTCCTTGGATGCAGCCAATCTTTGATAATATGGACTTTCTATTTAATCAAAATAGAGGGGGCGGATCTTCTTATGATGACCTTATAGAGCACGGACTTCTACATGTAGAACCTCTAACTTATATCAGAGGACGTTCAATTCCGGCGCAGTACTTAATTGTAGATGAAGCACAGAACCTTTCTCCTCATGAAGTTAAGACAATCATTACAAGAGCAGGAGAGGGGACTAAAGTTATTTTAACTGGCGATCCTCAACAGATTGATAGTCCTTATTTAGATGAAATAAATAATGGTCTAACTTATTGTGTAGATCGTTTAAAAACAGAAGATATCGTCGCTCACACTAGTTTAAAAGTGGGTGAGAGATCGGCACTCTCTGAAGCGGCCAGTAAGCTGTTATAAAAAATGTCAGAGGCCTTATTTAAAAGAAAACATTTAAGATCACCTTTAACAACGATCGCTCTTTATCAGAGCGATCGTTATGTTTTTAAGGCCTATTGTCTTAATATTTCTGAAGGTGGAGTTCTTCTAGAAAACCTGCCAAGTGTTCCTGAGGTTAATGCTATTCCTTTACTTTTATCTATTCCTCAGTTTCCTGAATTTTCCTCACTCAGTGCGGAGAGAATAGCTGAAATTGGTATAGATGAGTTGAAGACAAAAAATATTAGAGTCAAAGCTAGAACAGTGAGACAATTTGAAGGTCTCAGTGCTGTGGATCAAATATTTGTAACTCGAATTGGCTGTGAGTTTGTTCATTTAAATGATGAAGCGATTGAAACAATAAAGAAATATGTGTCAATCTTTGCTAAGAATACTATTTATCTTTTAAACTTATTTGAATCTCATGGGAACTCTGAGCAAAAAAAGAAGCATCTGCGTTATGTATCTTCTTTGTTAGGATATGATCCAGATCAGAAACTTTCACTATTACGTCAAAAAGTTCTTCACGATTATCAATCGCTTGAATCGCTATAGTCTGCTTTCTTTAGATTATCTAAATTTTATTAAATTAATCAATATATAGCTTTGCTTCTTCATTAGTTTAGTTTTAGAATTTAGTATAAATTAATATTATAAATTTGTTTCATTACTAACAAGGAAGGATAAATGAAAAAATTATTAGCACTAGCTTCTGTAGCTGTATTTGCAGCTCCTGTTGCTCAAGCAGAAATGAAAATGCCAACGGTTTACGGTAAACTTAACAAGTCTTACCTTCACGTTTCTCAAGAAGATGTTTACAACAGAAAGTCTACTCCAGGTTTAGTAGATGTTGATAACTCTGAATCAAGATTAGGTGCTAAAGGTTCTTACGATATGGGAACTTGGAAAGCTAATTATGCTTTAGAGATGGGATTTAACTCAACAGCTGCAAATGACGGTACAGGTACTTCTGGTAGAATCAGAGTTCGTCTTGCAAAAGTTGATTTTGAAACAGCTTACGGTACAGTTACTGTAGGTCAAGATTATACTGCAACAGCTTTAGCTGTTCTTGGAATTGATACATTCAATGGAACAGTTGCTTCTGGTGTAGGTGCTGATTATGCTGCTTACGTTCAAAATGCTGCTTCAGGTGTTGGTTTCCTATATAGATCTAGAAAAGATCTAGTTAAATATTCGACTCCTTCATTTGGTGGAGCGAAATATACTATTTCTGTTGATAAGAATGATGACAGATCTAACACATCAACAGATGCTGGTGGACAACCAACTTACTTTGAGCACCTACTTTCTTTTGATAAAGATTTAGGAATGGGGAAGCTTGGTCTTCACGCAGGTATGGTTACTTGGGCAAAGTCTGCTACAGGTGATAATTCAAACCTACTTTTTGGTGGTAAGTATTCAATGAATGGTTTCACTGTTCTTCTAGGTTGGTCTCAAGAAGAAAACAAGAAGACAAATGCAACTACTGATGTAGAAAAAGGTAGAATGACTGCTGGTCTTAAGTATAATCATGGTGCTCACACAGCAAGCCTTGGTTACTACAAGCTAGAAAATGAAACAAAAGTTACTGGTGGTACAACTACAAAAGTTGAAGATACTCAGATCTCTGTAGGATATGATCATATGTTTAATAAGAATGTTTCTATGAACGCAATCTTTACTTCACTTGAGCATAAAGATCCTGCACACGTAGCTGTTACAAATGTTAAAAACAATGACGCTACAATCTTCTCAGTAGGAACTGTTTTAAAATTCTAATTTTTATTTAAAACTTAGATATAAAAAGGCCACTCATTCGAGTGGCCTTTTCTTTACACAAAAAAGAGGGATTTGATCTATTGATCAAATTTTAAAGTATATCTTTTATCTTTCCAAAATTCTTTTCTAAGTTCTCATTAATGACAGTTAATCCATTAGAAAAAACATCAGAGTCACCTTTTAACCTATTAGTGAATTCTTTAATAATTGTTTTAGATCTTAAAGAGACTTCTTTATTTAGTTTGCCATTATTAAGTTCTTTTAAGGCCTCTTCTGCCTCAACCATTAGGTCATGAAAGTTCAAAACTTTTAAGTATTTCATTAAAGATTTTTCTTCTTTAAGTTCAGTATAATTATTAAGGTTCAGCACATTTTTCACATTTATCCCTTTATTTAGATAGCTGTGAAGATACTTTTTGATCTTCACAATTTCTGTGAAGCACTTATCCCAAAATATTTATATCTCTTCAAGAAGTACGCGTAGCGACTATATAATTTACACAAGTTTTGTGAATATCTTATACTTTCAATGATTTAGAGTTCTTTTTTCTTAAAAATAATATGAGAGCAACAATAATGGCTATTGAAAACAGGATTATATTACCTTTTTTAACATATTCAATAACTGTTTTTCCGTAATGATAGTAAAGAGAAAAGAAAGTCACACAGGAGATAGAACAAGCAATGAAGTCACTAATGGCAAACTTCCATGCATTCATTTTTCCTAATCCAGCGCTTAAAAACAATGCGTTTCGAACACCGAAAGGAATAAAGCGGCCAAAAAGAAGAGTGAGTATTCCGTATTTCTCGTAAAAATTTGTTATTTTCTCAATTTTTTCTGGCGAAGCGATAGAGGAGAGAAATTTAATTTTAAAAATCTTAGTACCAAGATATCTTCCCATAAGGCCGTAGCAGATAAGGTCGCTTATATAGGCCCCTGCAAATACGGCTATAAAAAGTGCTGTAGCATATTCTGGATTTTGGGCTGCAAGGATTGCAGAAACAAAAAGCATCAAGTCTTCTGATACGGGAATATTGAATCCAGCTAAGAAGAGAAGACCGAATATAAGGTATGGTGCAATGGCAACATTGAGTTGAATATATTCTATAATTTGTTCCACTTTGATAATCCTTTACTAAAAAGGCCGCAATAAAATTATTGCGGCCTTCGTACATTTGAATTTAAATCAATTGATTATAATTTGTTAAAGTACTCTTGAGAACCAGTTGGATCTGGCTTCATAGTGTCAGCACCCTTGTTCCAACCAGCTGGACAAACTTCTCCATGCTTAGCTGTATACTGGTAACCTTCAACAAGTCTTGCAATTTCTTCAACATTTCTACCAACAGATAGGTTGTTGATTGAACATTGTTGAACAATATTATTATCGTCAATGATAAAAGTCCCTCTAAATGCAACAGCATCATCCATAAGAACACCGTAGCTTCTAGCTACTTCTTTAGTAAGGTCAGCAAGTAGTGGGTAAGCAATTTCTCCAAGTCCACCTTTGTTTCTTGGTTGTTGTGTCCAAGCAAGGTGAGAGAATTCAGAATCTACTGAACAACCAATTACTTCACAGTTCATGTCTTTGAACATTTTAATCTTGTCAGAGAATGCAGTAATCTCAGTAGGGCAAACAAAAGTAAAATCTAGTGGGTAAAAGAAAAGAACTTTCCACTTTCCTTTGTAATCAGAAAGAGCGATTTCTTTGATTTCTCCGTTAACAACGGCATTACCTTTAAATTCTGGTGCACTTTTACCAACAAGAGTTGTTGGATATACAGTTTCAGTAGTCATAATGATCTCCTTTAAGTGTTCAAAAAAATTATTTTAAAAACTTTATGATCAATTCTTTCTAAATTCAAGACTAGGCAAGCTATAAAATGAGATTTTACTTAAACAAAGTCATAATGGGCTATTGCAATAAAATACAATGACAATTTTGTCTAATGGCCGAGTAGTTTACCTTGAAATAACAGGGTGTTACAACTCTTTCCTATTGTGGATTTCTTTAACAAAGATTACTCTTATACATTAAAGTATTTGTTGTTTTGGCCGACAAGTATCAAAGAATACGATCATTTATTTAATCAACAAAGGGTAATAAAACCATGACGAATCCGAAAATGCACATCCCAAATCCAATTGTTATCGAACAAACGGCCAGGGGAGAGAGACAATATGACATTTATTCTAGACTCCTACTGGATAGAATCGTTTTTCTTGGAACGCAGGTTAATGATACAGTTGCGAACTTAATTATGGCGCAAATGTTATTTTTGGAAACAGACGATCCTGAAGCGCCGATTCATTTCTATATTAATAGTCCAGGTGGATCAGTTTATGCTGGCCTTGGTATTTACGATGTTATGCAATACATCTCTTGCCCTGTTCATACTTACTGTGTTGGTCTTGCTGCATCTATGGGATCTTTACTTCTTACTGCTGGAGCAGAAGGGCACAGATACTCTATGCCTCATTCTAGAATTATGATTCACCAACCTCTTGGTGGTGCTCAAGGGCAATGCTCAGACATTCAGATTCAAGCAAAAGAAATCCAAGATCTTAAAGATCAATTAAATGGTATCTATATTAATCACTCTTCTAAAGAGATGACGATGGATAAAATTGTTGCTGAAACAGATAGAGATAATTACCTATCTCCTAAAGAAGCAATTGAGCTTGGAATTATTGATCAAATTATTGAAAAAAAGAAATAGATAAAGGAACACTAAGATGACTAAAGAAAAAGGAAGCTACAACAGCACTCTTCATTGTAACTTTTGTGGAAAATCACAAAAGGAAGTAAAGAAGTTAATTGCTGGACCTAGTGTTTATATTTGTGATGAATGTATTGAACTTTGTAATGACATTATTTTCGAAGATTCGATGAAATCAACAAGTAAAGCATCACTTGATAATGTTCCTAAACCACATGAGATTAAGGCACATCTTGATAATTATGTAATTGGACAAGATAGAGCTAAGAAAATTATCTCTGTTGCTGTTCATAACCATTACAAGAGAGTTTCTCATGGGCAAGCGGCCAAAGGAAGAAAGGATGATATCGAATTAGCGAAATCAAATATTCTTCTTGCTGGTCCAACAGGTTCAGGGAAAACATTGATTGCTCAGTCCCTTGCGAAGTACTTAAATGTTCCTTTTGCAATTGCTGATGCGACTTCACTAACTGAAGCTGGTTACGTAGGGGAAGATGTTGAGAATATAATTCTCAACCTACTTCAATCTTGTGACTACGATGTTGAAAGAGCCCAAAGAGGGATCGTTTATATTGATGAGATCGATAAGATTGCAAGAAAGAGTGAGAACCCTTCAATTACTAGAGATGTATCTGGAGAAGGTGTTCAGCAAGCACTTCTAAAGCTAATAGAAGGGACTGTCGCTGCTGTACCTCCAAAGGGAGGAAGAAAGCATCCGCAACAAGAGTTTATTCAAGTCGATACTAAGAATATTCTCTTTATTGTGGCCGGAGCTTTTGTTGGGCTTGATAAAATTATTGAAAAAAGAATGACTAAGAGACCAATGGGACTAGTTAAAAAGTCTGAAGGTGTTGAACAGTCAGTTGTTGAAAAACTTGGTGGTATTGAAGTTGAAGATTTATCAAAATTTGGATTAATTCCTGAATTTATTGGACGTCTTCCAGTTAATGCACTTTTACAAGAATTGGATGAACAAGCACTTGTTCAGATTCTTACTGAACCAAAGAATGCAATTACAAAACAATACCAAAGATTATTTGAGTACGACGGAATTGAAGTAGAGTTTGAAGAAGATGCTCTTAAAGAAGTTGCTGCTATAGCAATGAAAAAGAGAACTGGAGCTAGAGGCCTTAGAGCAATTCTAGAGCAAACGATGTTAGATGTTATGTATGATGTACCTGCTAATGAAAAAGCATGTAAAATTATTGTAACTAAAGCATCGATCGAAGGTAAAGAATCACCTAAAGTTGTTGAAGGAGAGAGAAAGAAGAAAGAAACTTCTGGAAGTACTTTAAAAACTAAGAGTGATATTGAGTCTGCTTCATAAAGACTTCTAATCTAAAGATAAAATTAATTTTCACCTCGCCCCGATTATATCGGGGCTTTTTTATGGAAAAAACTAATATATAAATCATCTATACCGAATAGATTTATAATATTGTTAAATTTTACCGAGTGAGAATATGAAAAAAATCAGATTAAAAACAAAACTTCTCTTAATTTCTGCAGGTATGGTATTTCTTTTTGGATTAGTTGTACTTTTTCAATTTGAAAAGGGTCTAAGTAAACAAAGAGATAGTATTATTGCTGGCTTTTCACTCTATTCAAATGCTCTTGAAAGTTCCATCTCTCAAGTTTTCTACTCTCAGTATCATAACGTTCAATCATTTGGGAAAAATGATGGAATTAAGAATACAAAAGACCCTGAAAAAATGGAATTTATTCTTAATGAAATTATAACACTCTATCCACTGAATGATGTCCTTCTTGTTACTGATCTTAAAGGTAATTTAATTGCTTCTAGTTCGATTGATTCTGCTGGAAAGAAAATAGATACAAAGATTTTGAAGTCTCATAATTTTTCAAATGAAAAATGGTTTAAAGACGCAGTGTCAGGGAAAATGACAGAGAATTTTAAAAAGAAAATTTTTGGTTCAAGACTTGGGCATCCTATTGTTGATGAAATTATAACTAAGGCCTATGGGAATAAGCGCTATGGAACACATTTTACAACTATGCTAGAGGATGAATACGGTGACCCTCTAGGAGTTTTAACTGCTTTTACTAATTTCTCATGGGTAGAAAATGAATTAAGCTCTCTGTATGATGCTCTTAAAGAGTCTGGAAAGGACGATGCTTCAATTTATCTACTCGATAAAGCAGGTCTTGTTACTGCTTACTTAGGTAAGAATAAAGATAGTGTTTATGGGGTACAAAGAGATTTCGATAGTAAACTATTAAAACAAAATATTTTTTCTTCTGGAAATGAAGTAAGTAAGTTATTAAGTAGTGGAAAAAATGGAAGTATCGTTGATAAGTCCTTTTCTGAGGATAGTGAAACTCTTTATGCTTTTAGAAAAATAAATAATGAAAAATTCTTAGAGAAAATTGGGTGGTCTGTAGTTGTTGGAATGAATCCAAGTGTTGCCTTTGGTGATATTATCGAACTAAGAACTACTTTTTATACAACATTTGTCGTGTTGCTTATTTCATGCTTAGTCATTTCATATTTTATTTCAAATAATTTATATAATAAATTAAATGAAGTCGTTAGTGGATTGAAGGAGAGTTTTGGAAGAAATGCAAAATTCGTAGGAGATCTGCAAGGGATGTCTACTAAAGTTTCAGACATGTCTGCAAATCAGGCTTCTGCCATTCAAGAAACTGCTTCGACCCTTGATGAAGTTTCACAGATGGTAAAGATGAGCGCACAAAATGCTGAAAAATCGGTTGAAGTTGCAAAGTCTTCTGAAGATAATGCAAATGATGGTAAGCATATTGTTTCTCAAGTAGTCAGTGCTATGAATGAAATTAAAGGGTCTAATGAAGAGATTCTTAATCAGACAACTGAAGGAAATAAGAAAATTAATGACATTGTTAAAGTGATTAACGAAATCTCTGAAAAAACAAAAGTTATAAATGATATCGTGTTTCAAACGAAGCTACTTTCGTTTAACGCGTCTGTAGAAGCTGCTAGAGCGGGTGAGCACGGCAAAGGTTTTGCTGTCGTTGCAGAAGAAGTGGGGAATCTTGCTCAAATGAGTGGGAAAGCTGCAGATGAAATTGGTGAAATCTTAAGTGATAGTATTGCAACTGTCGAAAATATTGTTAAAGAGTCTCAATCAAGTATTGAACGTATCATGGTTAAGTCGAAAGAAAAAATTGATGAAGGGATCGAAGTTTCTGGAAAGTGTGATGCTGCCTTAAATAGTATCGTTAATGATGTTAAAACTGTTGCCTCTATGGCACAAGAAATCTCGACGGCAACAAGAGAGCAGGAGCAAGGTGTTTCTCAAATCGCAGAAGCAATGAACCAGCTTCAAGAAACAACTCATGAGAATTCTCAGATCGCAGATCAAACTTTAACTTGTTCAAGACAATTGAATGAAGAGTCTCTTTACTTAAAAGATGTTGTAGCAACACTTGAAAGTGAAGTTATAGGTGGAACTGGTATTTCACAAACTAAACGAATTCAAGCGCCAAATAAAGTAGAATCAAAAAACACAGAAAGTACTAAGAGAGCAGAACCGTCTGGAAAAGTTCTTTCTTTTAAGGAAAAGAAAAATGAAAGTACACGAGTTGCAGCAGCTGAAAGTGTTAAAAAAGAAACGAACTCTGGAGTTCACCACACTCCTTCGGCGGTAGGCTCAGATATCCCAAAACAAGACGATCCAAGATTTGAAGATATCTAAAAGTGTAAATTGGCGGTCTTTATTCAATAAAGGCCGTTTTCATTTCTAAAGATAACAATAATTTTTTAATTCATATCTTCCCACTCGGTTATAAGTATTTTGACCAAGCTAATTATTCGAAAACGCTTCTATGACGAGCTATTTTGCATATTCAGAGGTGCTGATTTAGTCCAAAATGAATAATCTTCCAATATTCTTCTTAACTTAGTTTAGATAAATATATTTATCCTTTTAAATTTCTATGGATAATAGTTTAAAAAATGATTATTAATCGAACATAGACTAAGGAGAGTGTATGACGAAGAAAATTTTCTCGTTAATTTTTCTAGTAGGACTAGGGCTACAGCCTCAAGTTTTTGCTGGTGCAAAGGACGATTTTATTAGTGCAGTTAAACAGCATTGTGGAAAAAGTGATGGAGATGCAGCTGCTTTAGCTACTCCTGGAAGGGCCGGAAATGTTATCAAGCTTAAAACTTGCAGTGGGGCAACAGTTCAAATCTCATCTGACTGCTCTCTTCCATGTAAAGATGCTTCTTCTTCTATTGGTGGATAACTAAAAATAAAATACAAGGATGTTAATATGAAAAAAATAATGACAATGGCCTTTGCTACGGCCGCTCTTGCAACAGGAGCATCAGCGCAAACATTAGAAGAAAGAGTTGAAGAGCTTGAACTATCAAGAGATTTAAATATTTTCTCATTTGATGGACAACTAGAAAATAGAGTAGATACTTATTCTTCAGTGGATGAAAAAAACTCTACATCAGTAGAAAATACAAATAAAACTTTATGGGCAACTTATTTTAAGCTAAATATGTCAGCGAAACCTAATGACAGATTAAGCTTTTATGGACGTCTTGCTATGTCTAAGAGTTGGAATGATTTCGCAGCTAGAGGAGGATCTTCTATTGCGACTGACTCTGGTTCAGGTGGACGTGATAGAGCAGGAACAAAGTTATATGTTGAGAGAGCGTTTATTAATTACTCAATAACTAATAACTTAGTTTATACAATTGGTAGAATGCCAACTGTCGATGGTCCTCCATATCATTTTTCTGCAGGTACTGCTCGCTCAGGAGCCTATCCAATGGTTTCATACGCTTATATGTTAGACGGTATGGCGCTTACTTATGGACTTAAGACTGGAGATGTAGGAACACTTAATTTAAGAGCGATTTATACACCTACAGCATTCATCGACAAGACAGCTGATTGGACTGATAACGATTCTTATGATTCTAATGGTCGTAAAGTTAAGAATACTTCAAATATGTGGTCTGTCATGGCAGATTATGAAGGAAACCCAACTGATTCGTATGACGGTCTAAATATTATTGGGCAGTATCTTAAAGCTGATGATATTTTCCTTGATGGTGTATTGCCTGTTTGTAGTACTACAACTGGTCTTTGTTCTGGAACAACTCAAAAGGTTTCAAGTTTAAGATTCAAGCTTGATACAATTGTTCTTTACGCTGAAATGAATGGTATTGCGAAAACAGGTCTTGATCTTTCTCTAACTTGGAAGAAAGTTAAAACAACTTCAACTGGAACGTATGCAACCGCTGGTGGAATGTATACTCCTGCTTCTACGGCTGCATCTGTAACAGAAAGTTCGGATAATGTTTTACTTCTTGCTACTGCTTATAACTTTGGTAATAAGTATAAAGTAGGTTATGAGTATATTGATATTGGGGACAAAGCATTTCAACTTGATAGTACTGAAAACGCGATAGGTTTTTATGGGGGAGCAGGTTCTAAAGGATCACATGCTTTTGCTATGACTAAGTTTAATTCAAGCCTAAAGTTAGTTCTAGGTTATATGAGTAAAACTCATAAAAAATCTTATGTTAATGGTGTTCTTGGAGCAGGAACAAATATTAAGCAAAAAAGAACTGCTGGTTATGCTAGATTAATTGCTAACTTTTAGAAGTTAGAAAATTATACTTGAAGTTTAAGGCCCTCTCTCCGGAGGGCCTTTTTTTTTGGACAAAATGATACCTGGAAAATATTTCTTTTTTAGTCTCTTCTAACATTTATTAACTTTATTAATATTTTTTGATTTAAAAGTTTAATAACTTTTTCTAACATTTGGACAAGAAAACACAGTTCTTTCATGAAAAACAAATATTTAGAGTACTCAAAACAAGCTATATGAGGGATATAACAAACGATAAGAATTTTTTATAGGAAATATAGGCCTCTCTTTTTTCTTTTGACCGAGGCTCTTTTTATGAGACAATTTATACAAGACATACGATTTAGCGACATGAAGTCCTTGTGTATGTTACCCAATCAATACCAGTAGTGCAGGAGGTACTATGTCAGACAATACTAAGTCTGTGAACTCTTCAAAGAGATTCCCTCTTCTTCCCCTAAGAGATGTTATTATCTTTCCACATATGGTGGTTCCTCTATTTGTAGGAAGAGAAAAGTCAATTGCAGCCCTTGAAGAAGCAGCAAAGAACAACAATGAGCTATTTTTGGTTACACAAAAAGACGCTAATGTTCTAAACCCAGAAAGAGCAGATGTTTACGAAGTAGGTACAGTCGTAAATATTATTCAAATGCTAAGATTACCTGACAATACTGTAAAGGTATTAATTGAAGGTAAGTATCGTGCCAATATTAATGAGTTTGTAGCGAAGCCTGAAGGTTACTGGGCCGAAGTTACAAAAGCACAAGTTGATGTTGTTGATGCTGTAAATCTTGAAGCTACAATGAGAAGCATTAAGAGTACATTCGAACAATATGTAAAACTCAATAAGAGAATACCACCAGAACTTCTAATGAGTATTTCTTCTATTACGGATCCATCGAGATTAGCAGACATTATTGTTGCTCATCTAAGTATGAAGATTCCTGAGAAGCAAGAAATTTTAGAAGCTGTAAATGTTGAAGATAGACTTCATCTTCTTTTAGAGAAGATGCAAGGTGAGATTGAAGTTATTAATGTTGAGAGAAGAATAAGAACTCGCGTTAAGCAACAAATGGAAAAGTCTCAAAAAGAATATTATTTGAATGAGCAGATGAGTGCAATTCAAAAAGAGCTTGGTCAAAAAGACGACGGTAAGACTGACATTAATGAAATGGAAGAAAAACTTGCTGCTAAAGTCATGCCTGATGAAGCAAGAGATAAAACTTTAAAAGAGATTCAAAAGCTAAAATCTATGTCTCCAATGTCTGCTGAAGCAGCAGTCGTTAGAAATTATATTGACTGGATGATTAACCTTCCTTGGGGAGAGTACTCAACAGACGATAATAATATAAAGAGAGCATGGGAAGTTCTTGATGATCATCACTATGGAATGAAAGATGTTAAAGAAAGAATTGTTGAATATCTTTCTGTTAGATCTCTTGTAAAAGATGAAGGAAAGGGAACGATCCTTTGTTTGGCGGGACCTCCTGGTGTTGGTAAAACGTCAATTGCAAAGTCTCTTGCCGAATCACTTAATAGAGAATTCGTAAGAATATCATTAGGTGGTGTAAGAGATGAGTCTGAAATACGTGGTCATAGAAGAACATACGTTGGAGCTATGCCTGGGAAAATTATTTCAGGACTTAAGAAAGCTGGAACAAGTAACCCAGTAATTCTTTTAGATGAAATTGATAAAATGAGCTCAGATATGAGAGGGGATCCTGCTGCAGCAATGTTAGAGGTTCTTGATCCTGAACAAAATAAGAACTTTGGAGATCACTATATTGAATGTGAGTACGATCTATCAAAAGTCATGTTTATTATGACTGCAAATGATTTAGGACAAATTCCTGGACCGTTAAGAGATAGAATGGAAATTATTCATGTCTCTGGATATACTCCACAGGAAAAATTACAAATTGGTAAGAGATACCTATTTAAAAAAGCTATTAAGAGCAATGGACTTGAGGATTATGAAGTTTCAATTAGTGACTCATCTGTTTTACAGGTTGTAAGAGGTTACACAAGAGAAGCTGGTGTAAGAGAGTTCGAAAGACTTTTAAATACTGTTTGTAGAAAAATTGCTACTGAAGTTGTTGCAAAGGATCACAAAGCAGGGAAGAAGTTCTCAGTTACTCCTAAGCAACTAACAAAGTACTTAGGTCCTAAGAGGTTTGATAGAACTGCAATTGAGCAAGAACCTCAAATCGGTCTTGTGAATGGACTAGCTTGGACTTCGGTTGGTGGTGAGTTATTACATATTGAAGTTGTAACTCTTCCTGGAAAAGGACAAGTTAAAGTTACAGGTAAGTTGGGTGAAGTTATGCAGGAGTCTGCATCAGCAGCACTAAGCTATGTAAGATCTATAAGTGCTAGACTTGGTATTGATGCTGAATGGTATGATAAGAATGATATTCACGTTCATGTACCAGAGGGAGCAACTCCAAAAGATGGTCCTTCTGCCGGTATTACAATGGTTACAGCTTTAACTTCGGCGATTACAGGAATTCCTGTAAAGCAAACTGTTGCGATGACAGGTGAGGTTACAATTAGAGGTAGAGTGCTTCCAATTGGTGGACTTAAAGAAAAATTATTAGCTGCGAAACAAGCTGGTATAGATACTGTGATTATCCCAATTAAGAATGAAAAGGATCTTCCAGATATTCCAACTGAAGTAAAGAATGGTTTAACAATCATTCCATGTTTCCAAGTTGATAATGTTCTTAAATATGCTCTTGAGTTACAGAACCCAGAGCAGTTCATGCAACATGTGGCAACACCACTTAAAGTTATTGATTCAGATACAGGAGCAATGGAAGTTGCTAACTGATAAAGCTTAAAAGATAGTATTTTTATGCTTGATGGTATTGGGGTGAAAAGGGAGACATTAGTCTCCCTTTTCTTTTTTGTTCAGTAAAATAAATTTCAATTTTTTAGACCAATGAGTTAGACTCCCTAAAAAAGGAGTCGTTGTGAAATTTTTGCATTCAATGATAAGAGTTAAAAATCTAGATGAGTCGCTAGATTTCTATGTTAATAAATTAGGCTTGATTGAGACACGTCGCTCAGATTATCCTCAAGGAAAATTTTCTTTAATCTACTTGGCCACGTCCCCAGGGGAGCCAGAGGTTGAGTTGACTCATAATTGGGAGCAGCAAGAAGAGTACTCTAGTGGTAGAAACTTTGGACATTTGGCCTTTGAAGTAGATGATATCAATGAATCTTGTAAGACTTTAATGGATAAGGGTGTGACTATACTTAGACCGCCTAGAGACGGCTATATGGCCTTTATAAAGTGTCCGGATGGTATATCAATAGAACTTCTCCAAAAGGGTGGTGCCATTGAACCTATGGAGCCATTTGTGAGTATGGAAAATACTGGAACTTGGTAAATAGTTAATATTGAATCAAAAATTCTTTAAAAAAGTATTTGACAAAAAAAAGCGGGATATATATTCTAGCGCTCCAAACAGCAAAACAGATCTGGGCGTGTAGCTCAGTGGGAGAGCGCTGCCCTTACAAGGCAGATGTCGCAGGTTCAATCCCTGCCACGCCCACCAGATTTTTTATATAAAAGCCATCTTTCGAGATGGCTTTTTTTTGTCCACTTGTCCATTACCTGAGTATTTTGATCCTTAAGAAAACTTAATTTTAACTTAATATGGATATTTCTATTAATTTCTCTAAATATATGTCGAAAAGCCAAAGGAATAGAACATTGATGTTCATAATTTTGAAGGTTTTTAATGGACGATTTTGAAAGAGAGCTAAAAGAAGATTTCCTAGATGAGTCACTTCAGTTACTTGAAGACACGGAGCAGTCATTTCTTGCTTTAGAAAATGATAAAGAAAGCTCTGAACTCTTAGATCAAATTTTTAGACTTGCCCACAACCTAAAAGGGACTTCTAGGGCCGTTGGTTTCGGTGAGGTTGCTGAATTTACCCATGAAATGGAAAACCTAATCTTAAAAGTTAAAACAGGTGAATTACCAGTAACTGATGGAATTGTTTCCCTTCTATTAGAGTGTAATGATCATATAACACATATGATTCAAACCCTTAAAGATGATATGGATGCAACATTTGAAAGTGAAGCCATTGTTGCAAAAATTCACTCTGCTTTAAATGGAGATCTATCTGGTGAGCAAGCTGTAGAAGCTACAGATTCTAATGTTGAAGAAGTAGAACAAATTAGTTCTGAAATCATAGCTGATGAATCAAACTGGGAAAGTGAAGATTCAATAGACTTTGAAAGTGAATTAGAAGAAATATTAGATGAAGTTATTGGTGAGGAGCCATCAAGTAACGAAGATACAGAAATATCAGCGGCAGCTCTTGAGGCCTTGAAAGAATTAGGAAATGTTGATGATAGTTTATTGGCAGAATTAGAGTCAAAAACTGAAACTATTATTGAAGAAAGTGCAGCTGCTCCTGAGATATCAGCTGCAGCAATTGAAGCTCTTAGAGAGCTAGGAACTTGTGACGATGATATTATATCGGGACTAGAAGACACAAAGACTGAACAAGGTTTAAAGTTTTCAAATGCTGCTGATAAAACACCAACTGTTACTGCTCCTGCGGATAACGTTCAGCCTATTAAGCCAGTTGTAGAAGAGAAAAAGGCTGCACCAAAAGCACCTGCTGCTTCTAAGTCACCGGCTAAAAAAATAACGGAAGATGAAAGTATAAGAGTTTCACTATCAAGAGTAGAGAAGCTTAATAATGTTGTAGGAGAGTTAGTTATTCTACAAACAGTATTAGATCAAAGTAGGTTTAGTGCCGTTCAGGATCAACTAACAAATAAATCTATATCGCAACTAGGAAAACTATCAAAAGAGATTCAAGAAATCTCAATGTCACTTAGAATGGTTCCTGTTAAATCAACTCTACAAAAAATGAGTAGAATTGTTAGAGACACTTCTAAAACTCTAGATAAGAAAGTTAAGTTAACACTTTTTGGAGAAGAAACAGAAATTGATAAAACTGTTCTTGAGCATTTATCAGATCCTCTTGTTCACATAGTAAGAAATGCTGTTGATCATGGTTTAGAGTCAACAGAAGATAGAGTTAAAAGTGGTAAGGATGAAGTTGGAAATGTCACAATTAGAGCATTACATGAAGGAAATAACCTTGTAATAGAAATCTCTGATGATGGTAGTGGTATTCCTGCTGATGTGATTAGAAGAAAGGCAACAGAAAAAGGTCTTATTAAGCCAGGTCAGTCTATTTCTGATGAAGATATTATCCAATATATTTTTCATCCAGGTTTTTCGACGAAAGAACAAGTTACAGAAGTATCTGGACGTGGTGTTGGGATGGATGTTGTTAAGACAAATATAGAAAAGCTATCAGGTGAAGTTAAAGTTAAAACTGAGCAAGGAAAAGGTTCTGTGTTTAAGGTTGTACTTCCTCTGACAATGGCGATTATTGATGGAATGGTTGTTAGAACTGGTGGAGAAAAATTTATAATTCCACTTTCTCAAGTACATGAGTCATTAAAGCCTACTAAAGAAATTATTCATGAAGTTACAGGTTGGGGAAAATGTCTGAATTTAAGAGGTCAGGTATTACCGCTTTTTAATGTAGGAAAAACTCTAAGTGTTGCGATGGATGAAGGTACTGAGTCTGATAAGATTGCAATCATCATTCAGGCTTCAGAAAATCCTTTTGCTGTTTTAGTTGATGATATACTTCATCAGCAGCAAGTGGTGATTAAAACTTTAGGTGAAGAAATTAAAAATACTAAAGGCTTCATGGGAAGTTCAATTCTAGGAGATGGTAAACCATCTTTTATTCTAGATTTAAATGAGCTTTATAGCGGATCAATGAAGAAGAATAATACAAATATTAAAGAAGACTTATTAGGAAAGGTGGCGTAATGAACAATGAAAATCACAATCTCTCACTCGCTGAAGAAGAAAGCTCAGAAATTCAGAGATTCTTGGAGTTTAGTCTTGGAGCGGAAGATTATGCAATTCCATTACTATCAGTTCGTGAAGTAATTTCTGTTCCTGAAACAACTCCCATACCGAAAGCTCCTCCTCATTTTCTAGGAATTATGAACTTAAGAGGACAAGTTATTTCTGTTGTCGATATGAGAACGAAGCTAAAAATAAAGGCCAGAGAAAATAATAATGAAGAGAGCGTTATTATTGTTGATCTTGATGGAATGAATTTAGGAATAGTCGTAGACTCGATAAATAAAGTACTGGCCTTTTCCTTAAAGGAAGTAAATGAAGTTCCTGAAATTGAAACTCAAGTTAATGCTGAATATATCTACGGAGTTTATCGAAAAGAAGACTCCCTTACAGTTCTTCTAAACGTTGCAAAGGTTCTTGATATAAAAGACGTCAATGCAATGAAAAAAAGAGCAGCATAAATTAAGCCACTATGTGGCTTTTTTTTTGAATTTATTTATAAATTAAGGTTATTTTTAGTTAAGAAAAATTGAGAAATGGACGATTCTTCAACAAAGGAGAAATTATGAAAAAACTATCGCTATTAGCAGTGGGCGTGTTCTCACTGTGCATGTCAAACACTTTTGCAGCAGACTGTTCTAAAGAACAAGCTAAAGAATCAGTAGAGAAAATGTGTGATTTAATTAAGGCCAAAGGTAAAGGTGCTCTCGGAGAAATCGGAAAGTATAGATACTGTGGGTCTAACTATGTTTGGATTCAAGATTCAGACGTAAAAATGGTTCTACATCCTATTAAAAGAAGACTAAATGGAAAGGACCTTAAGGGAAGTAAAGACGAAAATGGCGTTCCTTTATTTGTTGAGTTCGACAAGAAAGCAAAGGCCGATGCTGCTGGTGGTTGGGTTGATTATGTATGGGCCAAGCCTGGTGCAGAAAAAGCAACACCAAAAGTTTCATATGTTAAGAAGTGTGAAGGTGGATTAAACTGGATCGCTGGTTCAGGTATTTGGAAATAATTTAAAATTTGGAATAAAAATGAATAAAAGCCCCAATCAAGCTAGTTTTAGATTTAAAGTATTATTTGTGATAATTACTGTTGCCTTTGTATGCATCACAATTGTTGCTTCTGTTTCATACTTTAAGTCAAGAGAAGCTCTTCAAGCACAATCTATTAATCAGTTTTCGAGTATGGGAGAAATGATAAAAAGTCGTTTAACTCAAATCGAGAGGCAGACTAAAGTTTTCTCAGAAAGAATGGGGAAGAATAGGCTCGTTGAAGGACTTTTTCTAGCTTATGAAGGGGCTTTTTATGGTGCAAGTTTATTTCCTGGTGAAGATCAGGACATTAATACTTCACAGTATGACAGTTTAGAACAAACATACGGACAGAGAACTACAGAGCTAACGAAAGACTTTTCCTTGAAAAATTTTATGTTAGTTTCTCTTGACTCTACCGTCATCCTGACAGCGATTCCGGATAAGAAAAATATTTTCTTAGGACGAAATCTCTTAAATGGAGGCTACAAAGGTACTTTACTAGAAAAGTGCTTTTCTAAGGCAGTTGCAGACACCACTGGAAAATTATTTTTTAGTGGATATGAATATAATAAAATTAGTAATTCAGTAGATGCCTTCTATTGTATTAAGCAATTTGCTGAATTTGATCACCTCTCTGAGGGGATTAAAAAGGGTGATGATATGGGAATCGTTATCACTCAAATTGATGTTGACTTGATGAGCGCGACTGTCTCTCAAAGAGTCGGTATGGGGGAAACTGGTCAGGCCTATTTAGTAGGTGCAGATAAACTCCTTCGAACTGATTTCTATGTAAATAAAGAAAAATTTAATACTCTTAATTCATTTAAGAACAATGAACCTATGAAAAGTCCCTCAGTTGATTTAGCAATTGAAGGGAAGAGCGCAACACATTTTATTAAGGACCCTAATGGCAAAGATGTTCTAAGCTATTATTCTCCTATTAAAATGTATAATCAAAATTGGGCACTCGTAACAGAGATCCAAGAAGACGAAATGTTTGCACCTGTTAAAGCAATGATGATTTTTGTAACAATCTTGGCGACAGTAGCTTTAGTTTTAATAGCCTTGATTGGGATGTTTGTTAGTAAGAAACTTGTTGCTCCTATCGTATCAGCTAACGAGGTTCTTGGGGAAGTTGCTAAAGAAGTTGATAGCAATGCAAATAAAATGAAATCAAACTCTGAAGGTCGAAGTGACAGTGCTAACCAAATTGCATCTGCAATTCAAGAGACGGTATCAACCCTTGATGAATTATCTTCAATGGTAAATAAGAACTTAGAAAATGTTGAACTCTCAAGTAAAAAGTCACAAGAATCTAAAGAGGTTGCTCAAAGAGGAAAAGTTTCAGTAACCAATATGATTGGGGCAATGGGTGAGATTAATCATTCAAATGAAGAGATTGTAAATGAAATGAATAATATTAGTACTAAGATGAATGAGATCATTAGTGTCATCAATGAGATTGGCGATAAGACTAATGTTATTAATGATATCGTATTTCAAACTAAACTACTTTCTTTCAATGCTTCTGTCGAGGCCGCTAGAGCTGGAGAACATGGAAAAGGTTTTGCTGTGGTTGCCGAAGAGGTTGGTTCCTTAGCAACTGCCAGTGGTAAAGCTGCAACTGAGATTAGTGATATGCTAGGAGAGAGTGTCAAGAGAGTTGAATCAATCGTATCTGATACAAAATCTAAGATTGGTTCACTTTCTTCTGTCGGGCAAGAGAAAGTTGAGCTTGGAACTAAGACGGCTAAAGAGTGTGAAGAGGTTCTAGATCAAATATTAGTAAATGTATTGGAAGTAAATGACAAGGTTTCTGAAATTACTAATGCATCAAATGAGCAGGCGTCAGGAATTAAAGAGGTTGCTAAAGCAATGAGCCAGCTAGATGAAATGACACATAGTACTTCAACTATCTCAATTGAGGCCTTGCAGTCTTCGGAAGTATTAAATACGGAGTCAAAGCGCCTTGCTGAAGTTGTAGATGATCTTAGCTCACTAGTAAGTGGTGGAAAAGCAAAAGTTGAAAAGAGTAATGTAATAAATATTTCTGATATAAAAGAAAATATTACAAATGAAGAAAATATTAAGTCAAGCGAAGACGACTTTACAGCCGATAGCCCAGCTGTAACAAAGAAAGCAGTCGGATCTTCACTTGATGTTCCAAGTGCAGATGATGAACGATTTGAAGATGTTTAACTAACAAGGTGTAAAAATGGGCGTTGCAAAAAGTATGAATGAAGATCCTTATGAGGAATTAGTAGAGAAAGTTAGTGGTATAGTAGCAAGAATTTCTGGGAATGTTTTAGGCGAAAAACAATCTCTAATGGTTCAGACAAGAATCAAAAAGAGAATGAGTGAGCTTGGATTATCAACTCCAGAAAAGTATATTGCTTATATTGATAGTCATAAAGATAAAGAATCTGGAGTTTTAGTTTCATTACTAACAACTCATCACACATTCTTCTTTAGAGAATTTACTCACTTTGAACATCTTAAAGAAAATCTTCCACGATTAATCTCTAATGTAAAAGCTAGAGGTGAAAATACTTTAAAGATTTGGTCAGCTGCTTGTTCTAGAGGACAAGAGGTTTACTCTCTTTCAATGTTTTTAAATTTCTACCTTCCTAAACTTGACCCTACGATGAAATTTACTATCTTAGGTAGTGATATTGATCCTGAGTCTGTGAAAATCGGTGCAAATGGCGTTTATCATAGACGAGAGATAAAGTCTGTTCCTATGAATTATCTAGGTGATAACTGGGCGAGAGGAACTGGAGAGATTTCAGAGTTCGTTAAAGCAAAGAAATCTATTTCTAATAATTGTACTTTCAAGGTTTACAATCTCTTAAATTTTCATAAAGAAATGGGAAGTGAGATCTTTGATGTTATCTTCTGTCGAAATGTTTTCATTTACTTTAAGTCGCATCAGATTGAAGAAATAACAAATAACTTTTTTAAACACCTCCATGAGACAGGATTATTCTACTCTGGAATTTCTGAATCATTAGGTGGGCTTAATTTAGATATCGCTAATGTTGGGCCTTCTGTTTACGCTCATAAAGTTGAAGTTGTTGAACCTTCTGCAGAAGCATCTACTCCAGCAGCGGCGCCACTTACTCCTGCTGTTAGTCAGCCAAAGCTTTCTATGCCTTCAAAGCTGAGAGTTTTTAGTATTGATGACTCATCAAGTATCTTAACTCTTCTTAAGAAGGTATTTAGTACGGATGACTTTGAAGTTGTTGGGACTGCTTGTAATGGTATCGATGCAAGAAATCAACTTAAAGACCTTAAAGGAAAGGTTGATGTTGTAACTTTAGATATTCACATGCCTGAAATGGATGGTGTCACATATCTTGAAACTTATCATGATGATGATCACCCTCCAGTTGTTGTTATTTCGTCTGCATCTCGTGAAGATTCGGATGCCGCAATGAGGTGTTTGAGAGCAGGAGCGGCAGATTTTATTGAAAAGCCGGCGCTTAATAACTTAATGGAGCGTGGAGAAGAAATTAAAACTAAGCTTCGTGTTGCCTATATTGATAAGAACTTAACCAAGGCCCATGTTAGTACAATTGATAAGGCCTTTGAAAAAGAAGTTGCTATAGAAAAAGTTGAAGAAAAGTTTAGAGTAATTGTTTCATCGCTCAGTGATCAGAAAAAAGTTGTAAAATACTTTCATGAACTACATGGTAAGCAGCCTGCAACTCTAATGCTCTTTGAGGGGCAGGATAACTTGCTAGCAGCGATACAAGAGGAACTATCTGATAAGTTAAGATTTCCTGTAGAGATATTAGACTCGGTAGATGCTAAGCTAGAGCCTGGGAAGGTTTACCTTGCAGACTTTAAAAAGGCATTCAAACCCGCTTATGAACAGCATAAGGATCAGAAGTCTTCTATTTTAGTCTTTGGGCAATGTTCGTCACATAGTGCAGAACAACTACTAGAGTGGAGCGATGCTCAGTTACTTATTGAGGATGTAGGAGTTAGTTCATCCTTAAATGAAGTTGCAACAGATATTGTTCCAACGACGAGTTTTGCTTACATGTCTAGCGAGTACTTAAGTAGGGATTAGATGAAGTGATGAGGTATTACAGCGAATATATTCAAAAAGAGTATTATTTCAAAGTTGGAAATGAGTGTTTCATCACTCTAAACTCTTCAAGTGGTAAGTCTTGCGGTTTATTAGTTAACACTATTGAGCTGCAAAGCGGACACTTCGAAGAGTTCATTTCTAAAGCCTCAAGTGAGCTAGGTCAACCAGTAGATAAATTAACTTTGAAAGTTGTTGGCGCGGTTAGCTTTATTCAACTTTTAAAAGTTCGTGCAAGTAACTATGCTTTCGAGTCAGTTAAGCTTGTTGAAAGATTTGGTAATTTTGAAATTATCTATTTTCCAAGTGAAGGTAAATTAAGAGTTACCAAACCTGAAAAAGAAGATAATGAACCTAAAATTGTAAAGGTTTTAATTGTTGATGATTCAAAAACAATTAGGAATTTATTGTCGAGAATTTTGTCTAAGTCTTCTCGGATAGAGGTCGTCGCTACAGCGGAAAAGCCAAGTGAAGTTGAAGAGCTGATAAAGAAGTTTCAACCAGATGTAATTACTTTAGATATACATATGCCTGAAATGAATGGTGTAGAATTATTAAAGTTAATCCAACCTAAGTATAATATACCTACGATTATGATTACCTCTGTAAGTATTCAAGAAGGACCTCTCGTTCTTGAGGCCTTAGATTCAGGAGCATTTGATTATATTCAAAAACCGAAAATGGAAGAAATCCAAGAAGTTGCTCCAATAATGATTGAAAAAGTCGTTGAAGCATCGAAGTTTAAGAGTGTTACTAAGTCTGTGCACCAGTCTAGCACGAGATCAATGAGAAGCTTCAATAAAGATTGTACTATTGTAATAGGTTCTTCTACTGGAGGAACTACTGCACTCAAAGATATTTTGAGTCGTTTGCCAAATAGCATTCCGCCAATTGTAATAGTTCAGCATATTCCGGCCGTATTTTCGAAGGCATTCGCTGATCGAATTAATGGTATTTGTCCTTTTAGAGTTAAGGAAGCTGAAGATGGTGAGCCTATAGTTGCCGACACTGTTTACATCGCTCCAGGTGGGATGCAAATGAAAATAAAGCAAAAGCATGGTAAACCTTTTGTTGAAATTACAGACGATGCTCCAGTGAACAGATTTAAACCTTCTGTGGACTATCTATTTGACTCGTGTGAAAAAATGGCCTCAAAGGAAAACCTCATCGCAGTGATGCTTACTGGAATGGGGCGTGATGGTGCTAAAGGCATGAAAAAGTTAAGAGATCTTGGAGCACTAACTATAGCTCAAAATGAAGAAAGTTGTGTTGTTTTCGGAATGCCAAAGGCAGTCATAGAACTTGATGGAGCTAGTTATATTGTACACAAAGATGAAATTGCGGATAAAATGGTTGAATTATCTGTAAAGTTTGAAAACAAAAAAGCTTCTTAATCCTTTACATTTAAATTAACCCAAATCGGGAGGTGGTCTGAAGCCTCTTTCAATTCTAGATAATCAGAAGAGAATTTTGCGTAGCAAGTTTTTCCAGTTTTCTTGTCAAAGTAGCTCTTAATATTTTTTTGATAGGTTGATGTAGAACAGCCTAGTTCGACTCTTTTTTCATCTGGTGTATAAATTCCAGAATGGATAGAAGTGAAGTCATTAGAATAGCTGATATAGTCTAATTGTAGTTTTAATCTATTTGGAGCAAAAGAAGGGGATTCATTTGTATGAGAGATAGGTTCTTTAAGCCAAATATTTGTCTTTTTGGAGTAATTTCTTAAAACTTTACTACCAGGATTCTTTGGGTGATTAAACTCAGTATTCCAGTCTCCCATGGCAATATATGAAGCTCCTTTTGGTAGTGGATTGATTCTTTCTAACTTTACGTCTATATCTGTCGAGCCAGTTGTATACCACTCGAGAAATCTTAGTTGGTCAGCATTTCTTTGATAGTTAATCGTCGACTTATTTCCGAAGTGAAAAGCGGGAACTGTATGCAGTAAAATGATATGGAAGGTTTTTAAACCTTTTTTAACTTTAATGTCAGTAAAGTTTTTGTCAAAAAGACTAATCTTCTCATTAACTTTATCACCATTGGCCCGTGCAAAACTACTTAGATCAATAGTTGGATTAAATTCTTTCCATTTTATTGATTGAATAGACTTAATATCTAAAACTTCAATATCTTCTTTAATAAGAATTCCCGTAGAATATTGACCCGGATAGATTCCGAAGTTGTCTTGGTCGGCAAAGCTACGTGCTCGTTTATCACTTAGGTCATCGAGATATTCTGTAGCGTTTATCTTTAATGCATTTTTCCCAGTGTTTGCAGGAAAGAATATTGAATTATAGCCCTTGAGTCCAACTGTTCGAGCAAAGAGAGCTAAGTTCTCTCCTTCCGATTTGAATTTAGCATTAGGTATATTTGGAAAATCATATTGTATTTCATTGATTGAGAGAAGATCGAATTCAAATTTTGAAAGAATATTTTTTACGGCCTTGATTTGAGGAGAGTCTGAGTTTAACTTTTTTGAATCAAGCTCTTTAATATTGTAATGAACGACTTTTAAATAAGAGTTCTCAGGATTGATTGTTTTATTTGTTGAGCATGAAAGGAGTAGGGTCGATAGAAGTAAAAAAGTGAATGTCTTCATAAAGTTCCAAAAAAAGGCCTCTAAATTTAGAGGCCTGTGATTATTTTTCTTTTGATATATATGCTACAGCGTTATGACTGTGGAGAGATTCAAAGTGTTCTACTTTGGCGTGCCAATCAATAATGTTTTTTTGAGCATTTAAAACTGCACTAATTCTTCTTGATGAGTGCTCAACAAACATAGGGTTTTCACCATTGAGTATGGCAAATGCTTGTTCGTCAATCCTCTTTACTAAACTCTGTGTTTCAGTAGGAAGTGCAACACGTAACATTTCTATTAACTCATCTATGGAAACAGGAGTGTCAATATCATACTTGATAGTCACTACTGCATTAGAGCGTTGACTATGTGCAGTTGCTATACCATTTCCGACAGTTGTTTCACCATCAGCATATTCTTGTTCATATTGTTTTGCCATTGAAAGTGAGCATGGACAAGTTGAAGAGTATTCAAAATTCACAGTGAGCTTCATGTCAATTGCTCCATGCTTATTTTCATGCCCTTGTAGTGAACAGTCGTAGTATTGCCATCCCCAGTTATCAGACTTAAGTGATTTTTGCTTTACTGGATATTTAAACTTTAAGGATAGAAAAGACTCCGCAATAAGTTCTTCATTTGGATTATCTCTTAACTCAGTTCTATATCTTCTTAGAATAGTTTTGAAAAAGTCTGCATCTATAACGGAGTCTTGGGTTTGATCCTGTAGAATAGTACAGAAGCGACTCATATTTACACCATTTTTATGGGCTTCACAAAAGACAAACATTGAAGCTTCGCAGTCGTGACCCATGATAGTTCCATCAGAATGCTTAAACTTTAAAGGGACTCTAAAACGTTCGATACCTACTTTAGGAATCGCTATACCAAACTCATTGGTTAGTTTTTGAAAGTCATTAAGGCCCGTTGAGTCTTTTACTTCACAGTCCATAATATCTGAGTGTTTACTTCTTAATGTATCTAAATTCATAAAAATTCCATAGCTTGCAATTAGGTCAAAAAAATACCTATTTTTTACTATTTTAGCAAACTTTATCAAAACAAGATTACTCAATGATTAGACAAATATAAATACTAATGAAATCAGCTATTTAAAAGTCTAGTAATTGTAATTATTTCTCAATAACCGATATAAAAACTAAAAGCGATTCATTCAAATTTAAATAACTTAACTCCCCATAAGGCCAGCCGATAGGTCTTAGGTAAGAAACAAAATAGGAGTCACCCAATGTCTGCAAGGGAAATTTTAGAGTTAGAGTGTTTTGAAAAGTACCACGGGGACAGTGAACAAGTTACAAAAACCATCGAAGACTGTCCTAAGTGTGGAAAGAAAATGATCATTACACATTGGGCCGATACTTCTACACTTGTGATGGAAGAAAGTGCTAAGTGTATCGAATGTGATTACGGATCTAGAAAAACTCTACACTCACTAAATTAGCAATCTAAAGTATTAAATGGCATAGGAAGTAAGTCTTTAAATAAAACAGTCTTTTTGACAGATTCTAAATCACCTAAGTACACTGGCATCTCTGGCTTCGCAAACTCACTAATTACTTGCAGGCATAATGCACAAGGCACAGTAACTGGATCTGTGTTGCAAGCAACAACTACATACTCAATTTCAATTTTTCCATTTCTAGCTACCGCTCCAATTATTGCATTTCTCTCAGCACAAACAGTTGCTCCATAGCTCGCGTTTTCTACATTGCATCCTGGATAGATTGTGTCGTCTCCAACTACTTTGATCGCAGCACCTACTTGAAACTTTGAGTAAGGTGCATGTGCATTACTTCTAGCTTCTAGGGCAACTTTAAAAGCTTTATCTATATTTTCATTCATTTATAACCTCTTATTTACTTCAACGGGTAAACCAAGAACAGACTTATTAATTTTCCCATTTTGCATCGCTACTTTTCCCATTACAATAGTATGAGATATCTCTCCATGGTACTTCATTCCATTAAATGGTGTCCATCCACATTTAGATAGCATTTCTTGGTCTTGGATCTCAACTTCTTTTTCTAAATCAACTATAGTTAGATCAGCATCATACTCTTCTTTGATATGACCTTTATTTAGGCCATATAGTTTTGCAGGATTTACACACATAAACTTTACGATTTCATCAAGAGTTAATCTTTTATTTGCATAGTGATGCAATAGAACTGGAAAAATTGTTTGAACTCCTGGCATACCACTAGGTGAGTTAGGGTACCCCTTGTCCTTTTCCTCTTTAGTGTGAGGAGCATGGTCTGATCCTATGACATCTACTGTTCCATCTTTTAGACCTACCCATAAAGCTTCGCGGTGGTGCACTTCTCTAATTGGTGGGTTCATCTGCGCGTATGTTCCAAGTTTGTCATAGCATTGAGGTGCGCTTAAAGTTAAGTGCTGAGGCGTAACCTCTACTGTGCAGATATCTTTATTATTTTTAAGAAATTCAATCTCTTCTTGAGTTGTAATATGAAGAACATGAACTTTTCTATTACATTGTTTTGCTATTTGAATAATTCTTAAAGTAGAACTGAGAGCAGTTTCTACATTCCGCCATTTTGGATGATCGTGAGCACTAGCGGCATTATCTCTGATTGAGCTATTGCTAACTAACATCTCTTCATTTTCAGAGTGTAAGGCAATGATTCCTTTTGTATTTTTAAAGATCTCCTCAATAGGTCCCTTTTCAAAAAGTAATAAATTACCTGTTGAGCTTCCAAGGAAAATTTTTATACCGCAGCATCCTTTAATTTCACTTATCTTTTTAAGCTCTTCAAGGTTGTCACTTGTGGCCCCCATAAAAAAACCGAAGTTTGCGTGGGATTTAGATTGTGCAAGAGCTATTTTCTCTTCGATGGCCTTCTTTGTTGTAGTGGCCGGATTTGTGTTGGGCATTTCAAGAAATGTCGTAACTCCGCCTAGCACTGCAGCACTTGATCCGCTCTCTAGGTCTTCTTTATGGGTGAGACCCGGTTCTCTGAAATGAACCTGAGTGTCAATAATACCAGGGAAGACATGCTTTCCACTAGCATCTATCTCTTGATGAGCACCTTCTTTAATTTGATCGGCTATTGAAACAATTTTTCCCTTAGAAATTCCAATATCTTTAACAAAAATACCTGTGTCTAGGATGCAATTGCCATTTCTTACAATTAAATCAAATTTTTCCATAGTTCTAAAGCTCCGAATCGTTTAAAATCAGGCTTTATAGTACAATGTTAGACTTGAAAATAGAAATAGCTGTGCTAAATATTGAATAAAAAACGGAGAAGATATGACAATTAAACTGTATAACACATTGAGTAACTCTAAGGAGACATTTACACCACTCGAAGAAGGGAAAGTGAAAATGTATCTATGTGGACCTACTGTTTATGATTATCTTCACATAGGTAACTTTAGAGGAGCTATATTTTTTAACCTTGTTAGAAATTGGCTTGAGCTAAGCGGCTATGAAGTAACTTTTGTTTATAATTATACAGATGTTGATGACAAGATTATTAATAAGGCCATCGCTGAGGGCGTGGACTCAACAGTTATTTCTGAAAGATTTATTGCTGAGTTTGAAAAAGACTTCAATAGACTTGGGCTTAAGAAACATACTCACAATCCTAAAGTAACAGAGTTTATGGATGAAATTGTTGAGTACGTTGCTACTCTTGTAAAAAATGACAAGGCCTATGTTGTTGATGGCGAAGTATTTTATTCTTTAGATAACTTCTCTGACTACGGAAAACTCTCAAATAAGAATTTGGAAGATTTAAATGCTGGTCAACGCGTAGAGGTGGATAATAGAAAAAAGAATCCATATGATTTCGTGCTATGGAAGCCATCTAAAGAAGGTGAGCCTAGCTGGGATTCTCCATGGGGAAAAGGTAGACCTGGATGGCATATTGAATGTTCTGCAATGATTAAGTCTATTCTTGGAAATACAATTGATATTCACGGGGGAGGAATAGATTTAATTTTTCCTCATCATGAAAATGAAATTGCTCAGGGAGAAGGTTGTAATTGTGAAAAATATTGTAACTATTGGATGCACAATGAGTTCATAAATATGAAGAATGAAAAGATGTCTAAATCTCTAGGTAATGTGATTACGGGACGCGCTTTTATGGATCAATACCATCCCGAAGTTCTAAAGTTCTTAATGCTATCGGCCCACTATAGAAGTGTACTCACTATGAGTGATGATAAAATTCATCAGGCAATCTCTGGATTAAGAAGAGTTTATGAAACTTTAAACACGGTTGAAACTGTTTTATCTGAATTTGAGCAAAGTGATGCTGGAAAAGTAAATAAGACGTTTTCTCAATTACTTATTCAGCAAGATGCTAAAATTAAAAAATCTATGAATGATGATTTTGGTACCGGAGAATTGATTGCAAGTATCTTTGAAGTTATTCGAGCTTTTAATGCGCTCAATATTCTAAAGAAAAAGAAGGATCCAAACTCTTGGACAACAGCTAATGCTCTCAAGGAATGGATTTGTCGCTATGGTGATATGATGGCACTCTTTAAAGAAGTTCCTTCTAAATTTCTATATGATATCGATGAGATGATGCTTAAAGAAAAGAAGATAGACCGAGCTACTGTAGATGCCCTTGCAAGCAAGAGAGATGAAGCAAGAGCTAATAAAGACTGGGAGTCTGCTGATCAGGCCAGAGATGAGCTTCACGCATTAGGAATAGACTTTCAAGATACTCCAGATGGGGTTAAATGGAATGTTAAGGTTTAACTCCTAGTGGATCTCTATTGCAAAGTTGCTGTAAAGTATCCTGGTGCAGAGGGGATACTTACCTATAAGTTACCTGAGAATATATCTATTCGAAGAGGGGACCTCGTTGAGGTTCCTCTTGGCAAAAGAAAGGCCGCTGGATGTGTTGTTGCCTCAGGACTTACTACTAGTGATGTTCAGAGTGAATTAGATAAATACAAATTAAAAGAAATTGGTACTAAAGAAAATGAGCTCTTTTCTCTTTCTGAAAAAGAGCTGTCTTTATATGAGTGGATGTCTCGTTATTACCATTATAACTTAGGTATGACGATCTTAGAGTGTTTACCAACAATATTAAAGAAGCCCCGTAAAGTCTCATTTGTAGAAGGGCAAGGTCTTCCTATAGAACATGAGTTGAATTCGGATCAAGCGTTCGCTTTTGAAAATATCTCAAGTAAATTAAGAAGCGGTTTTGATCGATTCTATATTCATGGAGTAACTGGATCAGGTAAAACTTTGATTTACCTAAGCTTAATGAAAGAAGCGCTCAATAATGGAAACTCTGTTTTATTTTTACTTCCAGAGATTAACTTAACCCCTCAGTTCACTGAAACATTTGCCAAGTTTCTAAACTGTAAAGTTTTTCCGTATCATAGTGGCGTGAACAATTCTGAAAAAAATGCTATTTGGAAAGAGCTTAAAGAAAATAAGCTTCCAGTGGTTGTTATGGGAGTTCGTAGTTCTGTCTTTCTACCAATTGAAGACTTGGGCCTAGTTATTGTTGATGAAGAACATGACCAATCTTTTAAGCAAAGTGATAGATGCCCTTATAATGGAAGAGACGTAGCAATAAAGAAAGCTCAACTTTCAAATTGTCCAATTGTCTTGGGCTCAGCAACTCCAACGGTTGAGAACTATTTTACTTTCAAAGAAGGAAGTAAAAATCAAAACTATTTCGCTTTAGAGAAAAGGGCATCAGGAAGTTTCCCTAAAATTGAATTGGTTGATTGTAGACAGGGACCAAAACGAACGGCCCAGAATAACTTTGAAGATGATGATCTGTGGCCTATACATCCAAAGTCATTTGAAGAAATTGAATCTCGATTAGAAAGGGGAGAGCAAGTTCTTGTTTTCGTTAATAGACTTGGTTTTGCTAATTATGTCCAATGTAGGGGATGCGGACATAAGTTCGAAGATCCAAATACTAATACACCCCTTCGCTATTTCAAGCAAAGAAATGTTCTATCTAGTTCTCATAGTGAATATGAAATCCCTATGCCAGAGATTTGCCCTGAATGTGGAAATATGAGTTTACTTCAAAAGGGTTTTGGAACGGAGAAGATTCAATCTATATTGAGTGATAAGCTTGCTAATTACACTGTTGAGAGATTTGATAGGGATGAGATTAAGAATGTTAAGCAATTAGAAGATAAGTTAAAGAGATTTCATAATAAAGAAATTGATATCTTTGTTGGAACTCAAATGCTTTCGAAAGGTCATAATTTTGAGAGAGTTAATTTAGTTGTAGTCTTAGGTGTAGATTCCATTATGAACTTTCCCGATTTTAGGGCGATTGAAAAAGCTTATCAGTTGATTACTCAGATTAACGGTAGGGCAGGAAGGTACTCGCCAGACGCTAAAGTCGTTGTTCAGACGCTGAGCCCCGAAAATAAGCTTTTTGAGTATATAGAAAAGCATTCTTTTAACGAATTCTATGATGATGAACTTATTGTAAGGGATATTTCTAGATTTCCTCCTTTTAGTAAAATGGCCGTAATTTATTTTAACTCTAGATTTAAAGAGAGGCTTGTAGATAATATTATTTCAGTCAGTGATGCTCTTAAGAAAACGATTAATGATAATAATTTAAATGTACAAATTCTTGGACCAAGTCCTGCCATGATAGAAAAAAGAGCGAATCAGTTTTGTTGGTATATTGCACTTAGATCAAATGATGTAAATCATCTCCACAATTTGCTTAAATTCTTTCAAGGATCTTACGTAAGAATTAGTTCCATATCTTATAAGATTGATGTTGACCCTTATCAAATTTATTAAAGTATTATCTTAAATAAGAGAGGGAGGATAAATCCTCCCTTCTCGTATGCTCAATAGACGTTTTATTTAATTACGAATTAGAGCATTTACTGATTTTCCGTACATTGATCTTACATGAAGTAGAATATATTCGCTTTCGAGTTCTTCAGGAACCTGAACTTCTATTTCGAAAGGAACCATCTTCATTGGGCAGTAGTCGTTTAGTTTATTCATTCTTGGAAGAATTGAATAAGAATTGCTACCATTACTAATGATTTCTACTTCATCTAGCGAATAACAATCACTTGGATTGTAACCTTGAAGTTTTACAATCTTCATTTCACTATCTGCCACAGCATTATGGACATTGGCAAGAACTCGATCGTCGATTGCATCACTATCAAATTCTCCGATTTTTAGATTCGGTTGAAGTTTTCCATTAACAAAGATTTCATAATTACCTTTGTCAAGGACACCTACTGGAACTGGTTTTAGAAAGTTTGACAACATCTCAGCACAAACAACATTTTCTCCTATTTCTCTATAGGCCTGAAGAGATATATCGATTCTCTTACCCTCTATAGCGACTTTAGCTTGTGGTGATTTGTAACAAAGATCTGGCAAGTAACCTCTAATAACGACTTCTGCATCATCGTTAGATTTATAACCTTCTGGTGAGTAAACTTGGTCAACTGGAACATCTTCAATTATCACTGCAGCTTCAGGAGCGGCGACAATTATCAGTGCTAACGCCATTGCAATAATTTTGAATAACTTTTTCATAGGATCCTCCTTATTTCTTTTCAACTAGATAGTAGGTTTATACTTCTTCTTGGGGAATGATTTGAGAGCATGTATAATCTGATTAATCTTGATTAGAAGTATGATCTATGTAATCAGATCTGCGCCACTGAGCGTTAGGGAAATAGGGGATATAATTATGAATAAAGTTAGAAAAATATGTCTTACAGGTGGTCCGGGTGGTGGAAAGACAACTGCAGCGGATCTATTTAGACGAGAGCTAGGTGATAAGGTTGTAGTTGTTCCAGAGTCTGCAACAATACTTTTTTCAGGAGGTTTACCCCGAACTAATAATATTGATGGAGTTAAATCAATTCAAAGAGCAATATACAGTGTTCAGACGGAGAGTGAAATTCTCCACGAAACACTCTACTCTAACAGAGTCTTAATCTGTGATAGAGGGACGTTAGATGGGGCTGGATATTGGCCACTAGATACGCAGAGTTATTTCTTAGATCTTAACACTACTTATGAAGCTGAGCTAAATAGATATGATGCCGTTGTATTCTTTGAGACAGCCGCAGTTGGTGGGCTTTCAATTGAAGGGGGAAACCCTGTTCGAAATGAATCGTTAAAAGAGGCGGTAGCACTAGATAAGAAACTTCGGGATATCTGGAGTAAACATCCTAATTTTATTTTTGTACCAAATAATGACTCTTTTTTAAGTAAGATTAGAGAGGGTCTTGATGCTATTATTGATACTTTTGAAAAAGTTCAGGAGGGTCATTTTGATAAATGACCCTCCTTGTTTTTTAGCGATTAGGAAAGACTGAATTTACTGACTTTCCTTGCATTGATCTAACATGCAAAAGTACACTCTTTGCTTTTAGATTATTCGGCACCTCCATTTCATAGCTAAATGGAACCATTTTCATTGGACAGAAATCAGCGACTTGCTTCATTCTAGGTAGAATAGAATAGACATCTTTTCCGTTGTTCATAACACTTATCTCTTCAAGTTCAAAACAGTCGCTAGGGTTATAGCCTCTCAATTCCACAATTCTTGATCCATTATCTTTTCTTTCGATATATTCAACATTGGCGTAGATATAGTCATCTATTGCATCACTACTTGATTCATCAATTCTAATGGATGCATCTTTTTCATAGCGAGTTTTCTCATTAACAACGATTTCATAAAGACCTTTATCTAAGACTCCAACATTGATAGCTTCAACAAATGGAACCTGAACTTCAGGGCAGAATGGGTTTGACTCATGATATTTTAATGCTTTTACATCGATATGAATTTTATTACCAATTACTTTATATGAAGTACTTGGTGCTTTATGACATAAGTTTGGTAAATATCCTGAGATAATAACTTCTGCATTATCGTTACTGTCAAAACCTTTTGGTGAAAAAACATTATCTACTGGAACATGTATTTCAACAGGAGTTGAAGCCAGCGCTGAAATAGAAGACAGGGCAAGTAGTGTTAATAGAAACTTTTTCATGATTCCCTCCATAGGATATTTTTATTTATAGGTAGAGCTTAGAAAGATCGTTTAAGGCGGTGAATGATAGAAGATCTATAAATTCATGACTTATGTCATGTTTAAAATGTTCGCAATGGAAGATAAATTCTATATCAAAGGAGAGTTTATGAAGCGGTTACCTTTAATATTTCTATTTTGTTCTTCATTTGCTATGGCCTCTGTTCCTGAAAATAGTTTACGCTTTCCAACTTCTGGAAAGGTACTTAAGGGAGTTAACTCAAGTTCAATTGAGCTTGTAAGGTTTCAAAAGGTCTTAAATAATTTTGAACAAGCATGGAGGGAAACTCTCAGGCTAGAATATGGTAAGAAACTAATTTTTGATATTAATCTAGAGGATGATAGGGTAAATGCATCTTGCTCTAGAGATGATGATAATAACCCGATACTAAGAATTAGGGGAGGTCTTTTAAGGCATCCGGATATGAATGAAGAAGTCTTAAATTTTCTTCTTTGTCATGAGCTTGGTCACTTTATGGGAGGTGCTCCTAAATCTTTTCGTGGAGCAAGTAGTAAGAGAAGTTGGTCATCTGTAGAAGGGCAGGCCGATTATTTTGCAGCGACTAAGTGTTTACCTAAGATTTATTCAGAAGGAATATCTGTTTATGAGGCTCAAAAGAGTAGTTTGATTAAAGACAGAGTAAAATCAATTTGTGAAGGCGAAGTTTGTTCGAAGGTCGTTTATTCCGGTCTTTTGGCAACTCGATTCTTCGCTTCACTGAAGTCTGGAGGTTCTATTCCTGAGATAGGTAAGTATGAGAGATTTTATCCATCATCGACTTTACAAAAACATCCTAGTCCACAGTGTCGATTAGATACTATTGTTTCAGCTATTAAGTGTGAAATCGATTACTCATACTTAATGGATGATAAGGATATAACTATTGGGGCCTGTATAAAGAAAGATCTAGACTTAGCAGGAGAACGAGCCTCCTGCTGGTTTAATGAATCTAGTTATTAGGTATGTAGATCGCCGAGTTTTTTTCATTTTCTCTTACTTCTAGTCGACTTATCCAAGCTCGATTATTAGTAAGGGACTTAATCATTGGATTAACTTTTTCGTAAACATATTCGGCAGTTCCTTCCATTCCGGCATTAGGCAAGACTCTAAGTTGAATTACACCTTCTTTATCGAGAATCTTGAATGTCTCCATGGCGGGATCATCACTTGAAGCTAAGAAAGTGTGATCGAACATATCATCTAACCAAACCTTAACTTCTTTTAATCCACCAAAATCCACGACCCAGCCTTCTTTCGTTAGTTCTTTTGATTTGAACTCAAAATAGAATGATCTGCTGTAACCGTGTACAAACCTACAGTGAGAATCAGCTTTCCATTGTCTATGAGTGCAAGGAAAACCTATGAAATGTTTTGTTGAAATAAAATCTGCCATATATAACTCCTGCTAATTAATGCTGATTGATAAACTCCGCTAAAATACTATCTAATTTACCTAGCGAAGATCTTCTCCAGGTCTTTGCTTCATTCTCTAAACGTTTAAGTTTTTTCTTAGGTAGAAGATCTAAGAGATTTCTCTTTTTTTCATCCATGTGAAAAATACTAAAGCTATACCATGCTCCACTTTTTACTTTTACCAGGCCAACAATATTATTAATGAAATCTAATGAGCCTGTTTTAGCAAATACTCGCAAATTATACTCTGGAGATTCAAGTCTATCTCTCATCCAACCGGATTGACCAGAAATAGAGAGAAATGATTCCAAAGAATGGCCTTGCCAATCTTTGCTGCCCTTATTTTTAAGAAATTCACTCATTGCATCTGCTGTGAGTTTGTTGTCAACGGAAAGACCTGAAGCATTAACTATATTAGATTGTGACTTGGAGTACTTTAAGAAGTATTTTTGTATCTCTTTTGCACAAGACTGTTGATCACGGAACTGTGACCCCTTTTTTTGACAAGCCGTCATTGCAATGGATTCAGCAAAGAGATTGTTAGAATATTCCATTGTCAAACTAATAAGGTTCCATAAAGGTAAGCTCTTGTTACTAAAAATGAGATTAGATTCTTTAGGGAGTAACTTATTTCTTATTCCTTTTATCGTTATTCCATATGAACTTAGATGAAAACTAAGCATCTTGGTTGTCCATAGTGCCGCATTTCTTATAGGAAGGTCTTCACGGCGTGAGAGCTTTTCATTTGGGTTGATCTTCCAACTTTCTGAATCTGTAGACTCTTCCCATTTAAATTTTTGAGTCGGTAATAATTGATTCGACTTTGTTAATTTAATTTCAAGTTCAGGGATAATAGACTGATACTGCTTTTGGCTATTTATCCATAAGCTGTGTCTATTAAATTCACTATTAAGTGGTCCGAATGAAGGATTATAGGTTTGATCACCTAGTCCGATGGATGAAATTGTCTTATGTTCTTTGTACAAGCTTGTGTCATAGTTTAAAAAACCATTCACTTTTTTTATTCCTAGTTTTTGTACAGACTTCGCAAGATTTATTAGTTGTGGATGATTTAGGTAAGGATCTGAACCACCAACAATATACAAATCTCCATCTAAAATACCTTTAGAGATTTTTCCCGTGTAATAGAGCTTTGTTTTAAAGGTATAATCTGCACCCAAGGTGTCTAGAGCGAATAACATACTAACTACTTTTAAAGTAGACGCTGGAATAAAAACTTTCTTCTCATTGTATGAGATGGACTTATCGGAATGTATGGCCTTAAAACTCCACGCAAGCTCATTAGAGTCTTTACTTGTTAAAGTATAATTAAAGGCATGAATGCTTATTATAATAAAATAGATAAAACTAATCTTTAGGAACTGGATCATATCCACCTTCGTTAAATGGGTGACACTTACACACTCGTTTCGTTCCCAAGTATATCGCTTTATGTAATGGGTGGATAGTCAAAGCTTCTTTGCAGTAACTTGAACAACTCGGGTGAAATCTACACTTTTGTCCAAGTAGTGGTGAGATGAAGTATTGATAGAATTTTATAATGCTAAGTAGCAAGAATTTCATTTAAATTTTATAGCATTAAAACCAAAAGAAGACACTTAGGTAGTGTCTTCTTTTTTGTCCAAGTTATCGTATTTTTATATACTTACTGTTGTTCTTAAAGTTCTAAGCTCCTTTTGCAGTGAAATTTGCTTTAATTCTACACTTTTCATATACGTTATAAATTGTTGACGGTGGTTATTCCAATTTTCTGATTTATATTCTTCTAGCTTTTCAAACTCATTTATCGCCAAGTTAAATTCTTTAACCATGGAGATGAAGCTAGTCTTTATCTCTTCGTTAATTTTTAACTTTGAGCTGACAAGCTCATTTTTTAAAGCTTGAACTCTCTTATGAAAAACAATTATTTTCATTGCCTGATCTTCTAAGAAATATCCCCTCATAGATTGAACTTCTTCAGTCATTTGGTTATTTGTGAGATTAGATTTGTCTACAGTTTGAGGTCTAAACGCTAACATCAGTGCAAGTATAATAATAGGTTTTACAATTAGTAGGGCGGTGGTTTTGTTATTCATTAAGAACTCCTTTCTTTCTGCTGAGTCTTCTTGACTCAATAATCATTAAGCAAATGCTATGCCGGCCCTAACTAGTTAAAATTGTATTTTAGTATGGTGACATAATGGCGCTCGTGAGTTATTTCGCGCTTAAATGACACCCTGAAGTGGTCAATATGATAATTTTTTTAAGCAGCACTTGAGTTATTTTGGTCTTGTTCGGATTCTTCTGGAGTATATCTAGGTAGAGTTATTTCAAAAGTGGTATTCTCAAAATCTCTGTTTAATATAAATGAACCACCATGTTTCTCTATTATAGAACGAGATATGCTAAGGCCTAAACCTGTTCCTTTATTTACATCCTTAGTCGTAAAAAATGGTTCAAACATTTTTTGAGCGATCTCATCAGTAATACCTTTTCCGCAATCACTTACGACTATAGTGATCATATCTTCTCTAACTTCTGTATCAATTCTTACCCACGGTTCGTTATATTTTGGATCAGAAATTTCATCAAATGAGTTATTAATTAAATTAAGAAGAACTTGTGAAATCTCAACAGGTCTCACTAGTACATCTAGATTTTTATTCGAATGATTAACGTCCAAGCGAACACCATTGTATTTAAATTTTTCTTGGCAAAAACTAAGAGTATCATTAATTATATCTATGACAGATGTTCTTTCTGGTGGGTCATCTTGTGAATCTCTGGAAAATGCTTTAAGTCCTTTAATGATACTTGAGATTCTCAATGTCGTTTTTTTTATTTTACTAGATAGGTCTAATAAGTTTTCTTCGTTAAGCATTTTCCTCTCTATTAATTTATCTAATTTATTAGAGTATCCCATAATAATCGCAAGAGGGTTGTTGATCTCATGAGCTAGGCCTGCTGCCATTTCTCCTAAGCTGGCCATCTTCGCATTTTGAGATGACTTTACACGTTCTACTTCTAGATCTAGTTCTGCCTTATACTTTTCGAGAGAGTTTTTCTTATAGGACATATAAACTTTAATCCACAATAGACTTAGAAAGATAAAAAATACGACCGATAGAACCACTCCCATTTTAAAAAGCTTTGACTTGTTTTCCAGTAGTTTGTCTCTATCGATAATTAGCTCTTCAGCAACAATTTGAATATTATCAATATAGCTTTCTTTGTATTCACTATAGATTTTACTTTTAAATAATTTTAAAGCTTCTTTGGTTTTCTTATTCTTTGCCAGGAAAATTATCTTTTCTTCAAATTTATTTAATTTATCTCTATTGAGTTGATCATTTATAAGATTTTCTTTTCCGGCTTCTTTGAGTGCGGCAATATACATTGAGATATTAAACTGTAGGGAGTTCTTTTCAAAAATATATTCCTGAAAGCCTTCTTCAGAATATTCATAAATTAGGTTCTTTGTTGTATTTGATAAGGACTGTCCTAGTCGAACGTTTATTGCGTTCATTTCTAAGATAGGGAAGTGATACTTATGAACTTCTTCAAATTGGTTAGAAAGTTTATAAAGTAGTGCAACACTGCCAATCGCATACTGGATAGTAATTATAAGCGCAAAAATCGATAATTTTCTTGGGAGTAATTTACTCTTCATCAAATCCTCTTTATATCATAGAGAATTTATCGACTATTTTAACTGATTTCTTTAATCTTAAAATTAAAGTGAAGAAATCTTTATGAAAGAGAGTTAAGTCTAAGGATTTATTAGAAAACGAAGTCTATACTGGCACCAAGAATGTGTATATCTTCTCCCATTAGATCCTTGTTGAAAAAGGCCTTACCTTCTGGCTTTACTCTTCTGAGTTCCAATTTAGTCATTAAGTTTTGATTAATTGAATAATTAAGACCGTAAATATAAGACTCTTGCCGACCTTGATAAAAACTGAGCTGAGAATCTACTTTTGTTGTTCGAGAGTAAGTGAAATGTGTAAAAAGGGACTTATCGAGGAAGTAATATCCTCCTAAAAGGTAGTAACCTTGGTTTTCTTTTACGATATTCGATGATGCCTCCCATTTCGCGTATTCAGCGAGAAAGTATGTATTCTCCCATTCGCTCTTAAATCCTAGCGAGAGCATTTTTGTTCGACCGAGATTAAATTCTGTAATAACTGTGACCTCTACTTGAGATCCTGCAGTACCGGAAGGTGTTAGAGTTGTACTTATGATATTTGAAGCAAAATCACCCTGAGTATACGAGCCTCTTAGTGATAAGAAGTCATAATTAACAGAAAGGACGCCTCCAAATACATTATCAAGAGTTCCTTGCACTTTACTGTCTCCGGATGTCTCTAGTGCTCCAACTCCCGTGAAAGCATCAATATTAAAGTATAAGTCACTTAATTCAAAATTATAGGATGCATTTAAGCCGTTAATTTCCTCTAAAGGTATAGTAGCGTAAACCTCATCAGGAGGTCTAATCCAAGGAATGAGGATACCAACTTCTAGATACTCTGAAATCATCCAAACAGGTAGTCGAAATCTTCCCACTCTTGCTACAAAATTAGAATTTGGCTTCCAGGCAGCTTGAAGAATATCAATATGAGGAGTAATTTCACCATTTCGATCAGCTTTAGCAAGAAACATCATCGTAAAGTCCCATTCATTACTGAAGGATCTGTTAAGACTTATTCCAGCTTTAGTACCAAGAAAGAAATTATTCTTATTAGTAATAGAGTCGTAGTAAATGGCCTCAGAATCGCTTCTTTGATAGGTGAAAGTACCGAACCCATTTATATTAAGACCATCCATTATAGAAGCCGCGTTTGATTGGAATGAAATTACAAGTGTAATTATAAGAATAAGAATGCGCATTTTTTTTCCTATTAAATTTTCTTTTGTAATATATTACTTTAGCTGAGAGTATATATCTATGTATAAATTATTCCCGCTGAGTAGTATGGATCAATGTAAAAAAATAATTCTAGTTCTCTTTCTTTTTTTTAGTTCCAAGGGTTTTTCTAAAGAATACTTTGTTTTGAGTTCTACTAACGTTAAAGAATCGAATATTAGTAAAGAAGTAGTTAGAAAAATATTTCTTGGTAATAAGCTGTTCTGGGAGTCTGGGGAGAGAATTCTACCAGTTCATTTGCCTGTTCAAACAAAGGCATTTAAGACATTCTTAAGTGAAGTCGTTCAAATGGACTCTTCTCAATTTCTATCATATTGGAGAAGGAAGATGTTCTCTGGTAGGGCACATCCACCAAAGCAACTACTAAGAGATGACTCCATAATAGAATATATTCAAAATAATCCTCAAGGGATCGGTGTGATTTCTAGTTATCCTGAATCAAAGAGTGAGGATATCGTAGTTGTGGAAATTCATTAACTATCTGGACAAGGTCATTTTGTGACCTTTTTCTGAAATCATTTTTTCCATTTTGAATTCCAGGTGACACTGGTTAGCAAATTTCTTAATTGATAAAAAAAGCTTCGCTATTTGATCATCACTTTCGAGTTCTTGTGTTGAAAGTATTTTGTCTTTTTGTGAATCGAATTTAAATAATAGTGTATTCTTTGTATGATAAATTCTAATCTTTTTTGTTTCTATTTTTAATGCGAGCAAAATTGTTACTTTAAAAAAAGTAAATAGCTTCTGATTCGAAGTATTAATAACAAACTCTTCTTCTCCAAAGAATTGGAAATTAAAATTCGTCCCTTTTTTTATCTCCTCAAGTCTAGAATTAATAAAAGCAATCACATTAATAATTTGATCTGATTGTGTGTAACGAAACATATCAACTGAAATTTTATCGAACTTACTTTTCATTTGCTCAATAAAAGGTGCGAATGACTCAGACTGCTCTAGGTGAGCAATTTCGTGCTCCATCTTGGCCAATATAATCTTAAGCTCAGACATTTCTTTATTTAGCTCATGGGCTAAGTTAATCAATTCATTTGACATTTGTTCTCCACTTTTCTAACTAATCTTCTCTCTTATTTTTTCTCATTAATAGAGGGAAAACTTGTACAAAGCTCATCTATAAGTAGAAAAAGTGTATTGTTCTTGGTAGTTTAGCTCTATGAAATTAAAATCTGAAAGAGCTAAATATATCGATGAGATATTAGCGACACTATACCCTGAGACGCCAGTCCCATTAGATCATACTAATGCATACACACTGTTAATTGCAGTTCTACTTTCTGCTCAATGCACTGATGTTCGTGTTAATAAGGTTACACCTGGGCTTTTTTCCAAGGCCGATAATCCTTACGATATGGTTAAGCTAACAGTTGACGAAATAGAAGCAATTGTTAAGCCCTGCGGATTAGCTCCAAGGAAGGCTGCAGCAATTCATCGCTTAAGTGAAATGTTAATCGAATCACATGGCGGAGAAGTTCCTAGCAACTTTGAGGATTTAGAGAAACTTCCAGGCGTAGGTCATAAGACTGCAGGTGTCGTTATGGCACAGGCCTTCAATGTTCCTGCTTTTCCTGTTGATACACATATTCATAGACTCGCTCAACAGTGGGGTTTGACTAATGGTAAGAATGTTGCGCAAACTGAAAAAGATCTTAAGAGATGTTTTCCAGAAGACAGGTGGAATCAACTACATTTACAGATAATTTTCTTTGGACGTGAATACTGCCAAGCAAGACAGTGTGATGGACTACAATGTGAGATTTGTCAGGCATGTTTTCCTGATAGGAAAAGAGCAAAGAAATACAATAAGGCCTAATTATGAATGCTATTGATTTTTGTGGATTACAAACAATTGTTAAAGAAGAAAACTCTGATACAGTTGTCGTCGTATTACATGGCTATGGTGCGGACTATAAAGACTTCGTTCCGTTTGCAAATTATATTTTGAAAAGAAAGAATCCTAGTTGGTACTTTCTCAACGGAGTTGAAGCAACGACCATGGGAGGTTATGAAACTGGGAGATGTTGGTTTCCTATAGATATGATGGGACTTAATAATGCTTTAATGACAGGAAAGTTTTTGTCATTCTTTCAAGAAAAAGTTCCAGAAGGTATTGAGCAAGCACGCTTAAAAGTGACAAGGGCCATTGAAGAACTGAGAAAGAAGTACGATAAAATCTATCTTGGTGGCTTTTCTCAAGGGTCAATGTTAAGTGCTGATATTGCTTTTCATAGACCTGATCTTATTGACAAGCTCTTTCTACTTTCATCTACAATGCTATTTCCTGAGCGCTGGGAGAAGCAGGCCGAGAAAGATTTCTCATTTCCTATTTTTCAAAGTCATGGAATAAGCGACCCTGTTCTTCCGATTGAAGGAGCTAGAGAGCTAAAATCTTTCTTGGAAAATTACGATCTAGACCATCAGTATCATGAGTTTTCAGGTGCTCACGAAGTACCACTCGAAATAATAAATGAACTCGACCTTTTTCTAAGGGATGAACAATGAAAATAAGTGGAAATATTTTAAAGATGACCTCAGAGCTTTCTAAGCCTGTTCAATATAGTCTTCCGATTGGAGATAGCTTCGTAAATATCAATGAATTAATCGGAAAGAAGGTCAAGCTCTCCTATGATGGCATTATAAACTGTATTTCTACAGGAGAAAAAATTACTAAGAGCTATAACCAAGGTTATTCTTTTCGTGCTTCTCAAAAGCTTGCTGCTTGCGATATTTGCATTGTTAAGCCTGAGCTCTGCCATTTTGCTGACGGAACTTGTCGCGAGCCGGAATGGGGAGAGAAGAATTGTTTTCAACCCCATATTGTATATCTTTCAGTATCTAGCCATTTAAAAATAGGGATAACTAGACAGTCACAAGTTCCTACTAGATGGATTGATCAAGGGGCCAGTTATGCTCTGCCAATTCTTAAAGTTAATGATAGGCTTACGAGTGGCTTAATTGAAAAGGAAATAGCTAAGTCTATGTCAGATAAGACTAATTGGAGAAAGATGCTTCAAAATGATGTCGAGAAGCTTGATCTTATTCAGGCCAGGGAATCTCTCTTTGAAGAGTTTGCCGATTTATTAGATGATTATGATGCGCAAGATTTGGATGAAGAAATTGTTGAGATTACCTATCCAGTAAATGAATACCCGACAAAAATTAAATCTCTAGGCTTTGATAAACAACCTATTATCGAGGGGATTTTACAAGGCGTAAAAGGGCAGTATTTAATCTTTGACATTGGTGTTCTTAATCTTAGAAAGCATCAGGGGTATTTTATAACAATTGAGTCGTAGTCTATACTGACAATGCCAGAGGTATGAACTCCTGAGGTTCAGTGATGGCATCAATTTTTAGCTCTGTTCTAAAAAATACTAGAGGAATATTAACTTCAAAGACCTCATTAGAGCTTAAGCTCATAACAGTCATTGATCCTCTAAGGCTTCCTGTAGGAGTTTCTAGTGGGCAATAGGTTGTATAGTCGTACATCTCTCCGGCAGGAATGCATGCTTGTTCGTCGTTAACATCTTCAAACTCTAAAGTGTACTGTTCTTTATTTCCATCTCTTATGATTATTTGCTTACTAAGAAGTTGAATATCATCATCATAGTTATTTTGAAGCTCCACCTTGTAGACGAAAGCATACTCTCTTTGTTCAGGTGCTGAGAACTCACTGAGAAACATTGGTGTAACTCTTAGTTCAATATCATTTGTCATTTCAAAATAAGGTGAAGTCATCATAACTAAAGTCCTAAAAAAGCTGTAAATCTACGTTGTGTAGAGCTTTTGTTAGTATATTTTCCCACCAAATGTCTTAATGAGTAAAATCAAGATTAACTAAAGATTTACCCTAAATTGCCTAAAAAAAATGTCATAATTATTCTTATTAGTTATGTAACCTGTGTATATAAGTATTAGTAATTATAGGATTTGATCAGCTTCTATTGCGAAAAAACATGTAATATTATTGAGATTTTGTAAAGAGTATTTATTGTCTTTGATTGCTCATAAATAGCGGTTTTTTCATGAGTAAAGAATTCAAATTAGAATAGTCCTATCACTTCATTTGGGAGAGAAACATGACTAGGTCGGAGCCACTGCTGGAGTTGTCTTTTGAGATGGAAGATGAATTTGAGTCTATGGCACAAAGAAAACTGGAAAAGTATATTGGTTTAATAAACTCAGAAGAGGAGGAAGAGTAATCACCATTTGGGATGAGATTCAGTATTGAATTGACTCATATAGTTTTTAACTCTTTCCAAGAAAGCTACTTTGTTTGTTACTTGAGACCATTTATTGTAACTCCAGCTCTTTTGCGAAGACTCGATATTTGAAGTGGGGAAAAAGAGTAGGCACTCTTTTTTCCCACTTTTTGTTTCTACGATATGCTCTGTAAGTGTGTACTCTTGCTCATCTTCAAAATACTTTAGTCTATTAAGCTCTTGCTCACTTTCTACAATAAAAATCTTTCCCATAACAATATGATGATCTCTTTTTACAAGTAGAGGGTAGTTCTCATCTTTAACTTCCTCTAGACAAAAGTGGTTTAAGCTAGCATCGGTAAAGTCACTCTGAGAGAGAGTTTCTCTTTGAGTAACAAGTTTCATGACATCAAAATCTTGTAGTGTTCCGTAGATAAAGAGAGGGACTTTATGTTTCATCTTCTTTGAGTTCAATGGTCATTTGATACTTTTGAGCGTGCTCGTTAAGTAGGCTCTTTAACGTTTCTTTATTAACAAGAAGGTCGATGACAGAAACATAATGACCAATAGGGATTTTACAGCTATCTAGACAGGCTATATCATTAGTAAAAAGCTCGACTACGGCAATAGGTTCCTTATTTTCAAAGTTAGAGTACCATTTGAAAAAGCTCTCAATCTTAGCAATAAAGCTTTGTAGAAACTCGTCTTTGGTCATATCATTGAAATTGAAAAGAAACCGTCCGGAATCCATTTTCTTGCCATTTACAACAAGGTGGACAACTCCTCTGGAGTTTACATTTAATGTATTGTTGAGACAAATTGGACAGTACATTAGCTCATTTTAAATCAAAGTTATGATTTCTCAAAGTGAAAACCTTAAAATAATGAGCTATGATAGATTTATAACAGGGGAATACCAGTGATAAGAGACTATAAATACTTAAAAACGATTGATGGTAAAGAATTACATCTCGAAATCGCCGAGAAGGGGAAGAATTGTTGGTTAATCATTACTCATGGAATCGGTGAACACTTAGAACGTCATTCTTATATGGAAGAAGTCTTTGGTGATCACTTTAATATCTTGAAGTATGATTTGAGAGGGCATGGCAGAAGCCAAGGTGGAAAGAGGGGGCATGTTAACGATTTTTCTAGTTACTATGATGATTTAAATGAAGTAATCAACTTTTTAAAAAACTCATATAAAATGGAGAAATACTGTCTCTTTGGACACTCAATGGGCGCCCTTATTACAGCGGGATATATGCAAAATCTAGCAAATGAGAGTTTTTATCCAAGCGCAGTTTACCTTAACGCTCCTCCTGTTGGCTTTCCTGGTATTCTGGGGGAAATAATGAATGCATCTCCTCTTTCGATTGTAACAAAGATAACCGAACTACCTATTTCTCTAAAATTAGGAGGATTGGTAGATCTAAAGTATCTCTCCCATGATCCTAGAGTTAAGAAAGATTATATTGAAGATGAGTTTAATGTGTTAAGGCCACACTCTAAACTTATTTTTGAAATTGTTAAGGCATCTAAAAATACCTTCTCTAGACCGCTAAGAATAAAGTGTCCCGCTTTTTGCTCCTATGGTAGTGAAGATAAGGTTGTTCATGTTGGACAACTCGAAAATTTCTTGAATTTAATTGATAAGAACTTTAAGGTTAAGGTCATTGATGGGGCATATCATGAGATTCATAACGAGATTGAGAAGTACAGGACTCCTTACTTTGAGTTTTTAAAAGAATCTCTTTTAAGTGTTCTGTAACAAATTAGCGTACGAGGTCACTTATAAATATGAATAATCTAAATATATTAAAAGAAATTTTTTTGACGCCTATAGAGAATACTTATTTTTGGGCAGGAATCTACAGAAGAAAGAAAGATAGAGCTTCAAGGCTCTGTTTTGTAGGTCCAATGCCGCCATGTCATGAGTTTGAATTCGGTAAAGGTAATGTCGGCTTAACTGCTGATATAGGTATTCGGAAAGTTATTGCCGATGTCTCTACAGATGAACAATACTCCCAATGTTTTATTCAAACTGCTTCTGAGGTAGTAGAGCCAATATTCTATGAAGATGAACTTGTTGGAGTAATAGATCTTGAAAGTGACGAAAAAAACTTTTTTAATGAGAAAAGGCTATCAGATATTTCTGAACTATCTAAACAAATAGCTCCTGTTCTTAGAAGTGCACACATTGACGAAGAGCTTGAGTATAATTTAAAAGTTTTAGAATGGGTTAGTGGGGCCAAGAAATTAATTCCGCAGATTGCTGACTGGATTGGAGTCTACTTTAAAACTGGTTACTTAGCAGGCATTGAGAGTGAGAACCTTATTTTAGGTCCATTTCTTGGAGAGTCTACTGATCACACTTTAATCCCAATTGAAAAAGGACTTTGCGGCCTAGCGCTTAGAGAGCAAAGAGTTGTAAATGTGGATGATGTTCACGCCGATTCGAGACATATTGCTTGTAGCTTAAAAACAAATTCTGAACTCATTATTCCATTAACTGATAGGTCAGGAAATTATATTGCAGAACTTGATATTGACTCGAATCGTAAAGCTGCATTTAGTGAAGAGATAGAGCTGAAAATGAAAGAGTACTGTAAAACTTTTCCCTTAAAGTGAATCAACTAGTTTTATAAAGTTAGAAACAATATCTAACCCATCTTCATAAGATTTTTGCTCTTCACTATGAGTCATTGAGTCTTTCAAAATAGCATTTGCAACAAAGTAGTCAGAAGCTTCTGGATGTCCCTGGAAGCTGAAGTATGGAAACTTTTTGTGAGCGAGTCCATCAAATTGGCACTCACTTGAAGTGGCCAGATGAACAAAGTCTTTTGGAATCTCTTTGACTTCAAATCTGTGAGAAGTAAAGACTCTTCTTTTTTCTCCCTTTGTAAAACCATGAATACTTTCTAAAATTTCAATTTCTCTACTACCAGAATAAAGCTTCATCTCCATATTAACGGGACCTACCTTTCCACCAAATGCTTCTGCCATAAGTTGGTGTCCAAAGCAGATTCCTAGTACGGGGACACCTTTTAAGATTTCTTCTTTCATTAGTTTGGCGAGCTCTATTTGCCATTCCATTTTTTCGTAAACATTTGAATAGCTTCCAAAAATTATATGGCCATCTGCTTTAACTCTTTTTAAGCTGTCCATAGAAAAAATCGCAGGATTGTGAAAGAAAAAGGGTCTATTAAAAACCTCTGTTAATCTATTGAAGCAATTGTGTGATGCAGTCTTTACTGCGCAATCAATAATGGAGATTTTTTTCATGGATGCAATCCTTAAAACTAAAATGGGTAAGTACTATATTCAATTTTCTGATAATGGTCTCAGTTTACTCTCGTTTGATATTCCTAGTAAATGTATAAACGATGGAGAGAAAACAATCTTTGCTAAAGATGTTCAAAAACAACTAGACGAGTATTTCACTGGAAAGAGAAAGAAGTTTGAACTGCTGCTAGATTTAAAAGGAACCAGTTTTCAAATGAAAGTTTGGAAGGAGCTATCAAAAATTTCTTATGGTAAAACTCTAAGCTATGGAGATATATCTAAGAAAATTAATCTTCCAAAAGGGGCCAGAGCTATTGGTGGTGCTAATAATAAGAATCCTCTACCAATTATCATTCCCTGTCATAGAGTGATTCAAAGTGATGGAAAATTAGGAGGTTACGCTGGAGGACTTGTTCTAAAGCAACAATTATTAGATCTCGAACAGAAGAATATCTAACTTTTTTACATATTTCTTGTTTGGTTTATTTCATGTGATATAAGTCGATTTATTAGAAAGAGGGGAAGTTAGGTTATATAAATAAGCTAACTAAAGAAGAAGAAGTTTTGATTCAGAATTGAATCAAGTTAACTTCTTCTTTTTTTATTTCTAGCCTTTATTTCCACCAGGTCCTTCATCATTGAAAGGAGGTTTTGGTTCGTTCTTGGCAACTACTTTAGTTAATTCAAATTGAAATTCATTAGAAAAAGATCTTTTGTCTTTACCAGATCCGTTACAACCCTCTTTACAGATAGGTCCTTCATCATTAAATGGTCTTTGCTTTCTTTCGGCCGTAGTTGTATTGCTAAAAGTTGAGGCAAAGATAGAAAATAAGAATGTTAATGTTAGTAATGCTTTCATAATTCTCTCTGTTTAGAGTTAAGTACTTCTAACTCATAAATTACTCTTTTCTTACGCTGTGTCAAAAAAATAATTTAACCATAAATTATGTTGATACGGTGTTTCAATGACTTATAAAAGCGATGTAAGAATAGTAGGATTCTTACATCGAGTTATTTATAATTTGGTGCCAAAAGGGCATTTGTTTGGAGTGATTTTTAAAGAGATTCTAGATGCTGAACTCTGATTAATGCTGGAGGGTGAGAGTGATAGAATTTACTATACGCCTCATCCGGAGTTAGCGTACTGGCGTTGTGCTTATAAAGTTTTACAAGTGCGGTTATTAGGTCACGCGCACTTGAGTATTGACTAGCAAACTCATCTGCTTCGAATTCATACTTTCTAGATGTCATTGCATTAAGAGGGATGAGCCAATATGTGTAGACTCCAGCCACCATCATAAATAATAGTAATGCCGAGTGAGTACTAGTTGTAAGCACACCGTGGCCTTTGAAAAAAGGTGCCCAAGAAGCAAGAAAACCTAAGATCGCAAATCCTATGAAACTGAAAACAATACCTTTAACTAATCCTTTAATAATATGCTTTCTTTTGAAGTGTCCGAGTTCGTGAGCAAGCACGGCCACAACTTCATCAGGGGTAAGGTTCTTTATTAGAGTGTCAAAGAAAACAATCCTCTTATTCTTACCAAAGCCAGTAAAGTAAGCGTTACCATGACTACTTCTGATACTTGCATCCATCACAAATAGGCCATTACTTTCAAAGCCAGTTTTTTCAAGTAAGATATTTACCTTTTCTTTAACATCTCCTTCTTCAAGCTCTGAAAACTTATTAAATAGTGGAGCTATAAAACGTGGGTATGCCCAGATAATAACAAATTGAACAATAGTTAAGAATGCCCATGCATATGCCCACCAGTATTGTCCTAGAGCATTCATCATCCAGAGGATTCCATAAAGAATTGGCATTCCTATAACTGCTCCTAGAATAATACCTTTGATGTTATCTACAATGAAAGTTTTTGGTGTTGTTTTATTAAACCCAAACTTTTCTTCTAGTACAAATGTTGAATAAATTGATTGAGGTAGGCTTAGCAACATGCTTATAAGTAAATAGATTGCGAAGAAAGCAACACTAGTCATAATTTCGCTTAAAGCTAAAGTTCTTGCAAAAACATCCAACGCTTGGATACCGCCTCCAAGTGTCCAGATAAGGAGAACAACTAATTCTATAAAGTTAAAAACTTTGGCTACTTGAATTTTAGCAATAGAGTAATCAGCCGCTTTTTGGTGCTCCTCTAAAGTAATTTGAGTTTCGAATTTCTCTGGAACTTTATTTCTATTTGCCAGAATATTCTTTCTGTTTCTATTATCTAGATAAGACTCAATGAGTGATTTAGTAAAAAGAAAGAAAAGGAAGGCCTTTGTGACCATTTCCGCTGTTTGCATAGATTCCCCAATTGGTGTTTTATTTAAGAACAATAAGCTATGATCTTACAAATTTCAAAAATAGGTGTCAAAGATGTATGTCCATCAACTCTATACAAAAAGTCCACTTCGCAACTTCTCTTATTTAGTTGAGGCCGCAAATGGTAAGGCCATCTGTATTGATCCATTTGATGCTGAGCAAATGATTGAATTTGCCGATTCTTTAAACCTAGAAATCGATACTATTATAAATACTCACGAACATCCAGATCATATTTGTGGAAACCCAGGAATTGTCAAAAAGTTAGGGGCCAAGGTCTTTGCTCATTATAACGCAGAGGGGAAGATTCCTGGGATAGATAGATTGTTAACAAAAGATGAAGACATCGCCGTAAAGGGTGGGGTTTTAAAGGTGATGGACACTCCTGGACATACTTTTGCTCACCTTTGCCTTAAGTACATTCAGAATGATCAAGTGGTCGCTGTTTTTTCAGGGGATACCATGTTTAATGCTGGAATAGGGCACTGTCGCTTAGGTGGTGAACCTGAAACTTTCTATCATACGATCTCAACACAGTTTCAGAATTTAGGAGATGACGTCATCCTTTATCCAGGACATGACTATATCCTAAATAATCTCGGCTTCACTATTGATCGAGAGCCTAGTAATACATGCGCCTGTGAAATGTTAGAAAACTTAAAAAACGTAGATACAACTAAATTAACGACGAATATGAAAATAGAAAGAGAAATTAATACTTTTCTTAGACTAGACAGTAAAGAAATTGTCAGTGGATTGAGTGGTAATGTAAGCTCAGATAAACAAGTATTTTTAAGATTAAGAGAGTTGCGTAATAATTGGTAACTCTAGGGAGAAAAAAATGAGCTTTCCAAAAATAGGAAATAATGCACCGGCATTTACGATGTTAAACCAAAGTGGTGAAAAGGTTTCTTTAAAGGACTTTAAAGGTAAAAAAAATGTTGTCCTCTATTTTTATCCAAAGGCGATGACGCCAGGTTGTACTGTACAAGCGGCCGGTGTTCGTGATCATAAAAAGCAATTTGAGAAATTAGATACTGTAGTACTAGGTGTTTCTCCAGATGAAGAAAAACGTCTTGTTAAGTTCATTGAAAGGGACGATCTAAATTTCGATCTCTTATCTGATCCTGAGCACAAATTTGCTGAGAAGTATGGTTGTTGGGGCCTTAAGAAATTTATGGGTAAAGAGTATATGGGGATCATGAGAACAACATTCATTATTGGTAAGAATGGAAAACTGATCAATGTTATGGATAAGTTTAAAACTAAGACTCACCATGAAGATGTTTTGAATTGGCTTAAAGAAAACCTGTAAGTATCTAAAACTTGGAGGCATATTATGTGCCTCCAAATGAAACAAATCAAAATAAAATATAAGTAATCTAGAAGAATTGCGTTTGGTCTGATAAAAGGTGTCCATCTTTAATGAAAGGGGAATCTTGTGAAATCAATTATTGTATCAATTCTTGTTCTATGTGCACTTCCATGTTTTGGAAAAACTATTGAAGTTATGGTTTATAATGTCGAAAACCTTTTTGACCTTAAACATGATGAAGGAAAGAACGACTGGACATTTCTACCTGCAAATACAAAAGGTAAAAAAGAAGCATGTCAAAAAGTTAAGTCTAATTATAGAAAGACAGAATGCTTAGAAACAGATTGGGCAAAAGATAACTTAGAAGTAAAAATTGAAAATATTGAAAAAATGGTTGTTAGAGATGAAAAACTTCCTGACATTCTAGCTCTCGTTGAAATTGAAAATGAAAATGTTATTTCTCAATTAGCTAAATCAATCGGATATAAGAAGTTCTTAGTAAGTAATTCACCTGATAAACGTGGAATCGATCTCGCAGTACTTTGGAAAGAAAGTGAAGAGTTAAAGTTTATTTCAAAAAATGAATTAGTTCTTGTTGGAGATTATTTTAAAGAAAGGCCAAGTAGAAATATCTTAGAGGTTGAGTTTCTTGTAGGTAAGAAAGAAAAACTGACGATCTTTGTAAATCACTGGCCATCACTAGGGAATCCAACTTCAACACGAATAGTTGCAGCAAATACTCTTGCTAAAAGGACTAAAGAAATACTTTCTAAAAATCCTAAACAGAATATCTTATCTGTTGGAGACTTTAATACAATCGATAGCAATTACCCACATCCTTTTAAGAGTGTTCTATTTGTAGATGATCTTTTTAAGGACCTTCACACAACTCATAAAGAAGATAGATCAATTAGTTGGAATATTAAAAACCAAATGCCTCCTGGTACATACTTTTACTCTAGAGCAATGACATGGAATTTATTAGATAGAATTTTCTTTACGGGAGCTTTATTAGATAAGAAAGGTTTGGAGTTGGATATTGCATCTTATAAAATCTACGCTCCAAGTTTTGCGACAAAGACGTATGAGTATAGAAAAAAAGGTGATTATCTTTATGGTTCTACAATAAAAGGAACACCTTTTAGATATGAGCATAATTCTACTTCTTCTAGAAGAGCAGGTTATTCAGATCACTTTCCTTTACTCGTAAATCTAAAATACTAAAGTGAAGAGCAAAGACACGCCCTTAAGTAGACTTTTAAGTTATATGCAGGCAAAGCGTAGAGATGTTTTGCTTGCGAGTTCTTATTCTATATTAAATAAGGTTTTCGATATAGCCCCTCCTTTACTAATAGGAATGACAGTGGATGTCGTTGTTAAGGGGAAGAAGTCATTTGTTGCAAAATTTGGCTTTGAAGATATGATGTCTCAAATCTTTGCGATAGCAGTGCTTACGGTCATTGTTTGGGTGTTAGAGTCTTTTTTTGAGTACTTATTAAAGATTAAATGGAGAAACTTGGCCCAGGAAGTACAAAGTAATCTGAGGCTTGATACTTATGAACATGTTCAAAAAATTGAGCTGAGTTATTTTGAAAACAAAAGTACAGGAAACTTAATCTCTATTCTTAACGATGATGTTAATCAGTTAGAGAGATTTTTAGATGATGGTGCAAACTCGCTCATCCAGGTAGCTACAACAGTAGTAAGTATTGGAATAATATTTTTCTACTTTTCTCCCGTAATTGCAGCTCTTTCTTTTGTTCCCGTTCCAATCGTTCTACTCGGTTCATATTACTTTCAAAAGAAAATAGAGAAGAAATATATTAATGTAAGATCTCAGGCTGGTCTTCTAAGTAGTGTTCTAAATAATAACCTTCAAGGTATTTCTACGATCAAGAGTTACTGCGCAGAGAAATTTGAACTGAATAGAATTAGACAAGAGAGTATGAAGTACGCAGAGTCTAATGCTCAGGCCATTAAAATTAGCTCAATGTTCTCTCCTCTTATTAGGATGGTGATCCTTTGTGGTTTCCTTGTAACCATGATTGTGGGAGCTTACTATGTTGAAAATAAGACTTTAGAAATCGGTTCTTATAGTGTTTTGATTTTTCTTACTCAAAGACTGCTTTGGCCGCTTACTTCTCTTGGGCAAACTTATGACCTATACCAAAGAGCTATGGCATCTGTTGTGAGAATATTTGATCTTATGGAGACTCCATTAGGAATAGTAGATGGAGAAGTATCGCTAGATAATGTTAAAGGAGATATTTCTTTTAGAGACCTTTCTTTTAGTTATGAAGCTGGCCATAGCGTATTAGACGGTATTTCTATTGATGTTCCTGCTGGGGAAACTGCTGCAATTGTTGGTGCAACAGGATCTGGGAAAAGTACGCTCGTTAAATTACTGCTAAGGTTTTATGATATTAATTCAGGGGAAATTGTAATTGATGATATTGATCTAAGGCATATAACTCAGGAAAATTTGAGAAATAATATATCTTATGTAGGACAAGATAATTACCTTTTTCATGGAACGGTTAAAGAGAATATAGCCTATGCTCAAAGTTCTACTAGTATGGAAGCTATCATAAATGCTTCTAAAATGGCCGAAGCACATGACTTTATTATGGCCTTGCCTAATGGCTATGACACAATTGTAGGTGAGAGAGGGCAGAAATTATCTGGTGGCCAAAGACAGAGAATTTCAATTGCTAGAGCAGTGTTGAAAGATTCTCCGATTTTTATTTTTGATGAAGCAACTTCAGCTGTCGACAATGAGACTGAAGCAGCTATTCAAAGATCTCTTGATAGAATCACTTCATCCAAAACCACTCTTGTTATTGCTCACCGTTTATCTACTATTCGAAATGCTCATCGTATTTATGTTCTTGATCAAGGAAGAGTTGTCGAGTCTGGAACACATCAAGAGCTTTTAGATAAGGCAGGAATTTATAATGGTCTTTGGAATGTTCAAACGGGACTAAGTTAAGAAGCTTTTTTTACTTTATAGTCTATTTCGATAAGAATTTTCTTTAATTTCTTGAAATCGAGAGGTTTAGTTAGGTAGTAGCTCATTCCTACCTTATAACATGCGATTTCATCTTCTTTAAACGCATTTGCTGTAAGAGCTATAATAATGGGCTCTTTTCTGTTTTTACGTACTTCATAGAATGCTTTTATCTTACTTGTAGCTGTTAGCCCGTCCATTTTAGGCATTTGTAAATCCATGAAAATTAAATCGAAGTCTTTTTGCTTAGTTTTTTCTAGAGCAATCAGTCCATTATCTGCGATTTCAATATCTGTAATATTCATTTTTTTTAAAGCTGAGAGAATAAGTCTTTGATTAATCTTATTGTCTTCAACGACTAATGTCCTGTATTGCTCGCTATTAAGGTTGAGCTTTTCATTCGCATCGTCTTCAGCTATTTCCTCCGCGTTGTGAGAAATATAGAACTCAACGAGGGCTCCTTCTGTTTCTTTCTTTAAAAAATAAATATCTCCTTGCATGTAGAGAATAATTTTCTTCGCAATGTAGAGACCTAGCCCAGTCCCTTGAAACTCCTTTACAAGTGAAATATCTTCTTGTTGAAAGGAATTAAATAAGAAGTCTGATCTACTGACATCAACTCCTTTTCCATTATCTTCGACCGAAAAATACAAACGATTCTCGTAATTTTCTTTTTTAAAAATTGAAACTTTTATTTTGGGAACTTTTTGCTTTGAGGAGAACTTCACACTATTGGAAATTAAGTTGATAAGCACTTGAACGAGCTTGTAAAAATCAATATTCAAAGCTGGTGGTAGCTGAGGAGATAGATCATACTCAATATTTGATGTTTTAGAATCAAGTTTGATCTTTACAATACTTTGTATCGAATGAATCAGGTCATTAATAGGAATGAGCTCTTTATTTAAGACAATCTGTCCTGATTCTATTTTTGTGAGATCTAAAATATCGTTTATTAATGACTTAAGGAAACGAGCAGATTCATTTATATCAAAGATGTATTGATCGCATTCTTCATTTATATTTTCATCTTTTAAAATTTGAGAAAAACCAATGATACTATTGAGTGGAGTCCTAAGTTCGTGACTCATATTTGCTAGAAAATCAGTTTTTGCTTGAGCCGACCTCTTCTCTTTTAGTAGAGATATTTCAAGATCCCTTGTTCTAAGCTTTACTGTTTCTTCTAGTTTTTGATTACTTTGTTCAATATTATCAAAACTTTGAATGATAATATTTTTCATCTTATAGAGTTGAGTTGTTAATTGATTAAATTCAAGACTCGAGTCATCTATTACTAAATCATTTATTTTGTTTTTTTCAAAAATATTTGCGGCCTTAGATATTTTTACCATTGGAGTTAATATATACTTTTGTAACACTAGATATATGCTTAGAAATAATATGATTGATGATAAAAGAGCAATGAATATCGTTATTCTAAAGAGAGAAGAAGATAGCTCTATTGCTAGAATGTTAGTGGCATAGTTTTCATAGATTATATCTAATACTTCACTTTCTTTTCTTTCGTAGAATGTTGTTTTCTTGAAGTTGCGAGACTTTATTACTTCTGAGTTAGAGAATGAATTGATTTTAAATGAGTAGTTGCTAGCTGAAGTAATAGTGGAGAAACTCTCTTTTAGAAAATGCTCAAGTGAAAGAGTTAGAATAATATATCCGACTTCATCGTCAAGGTATTTAAGAGGTGTTCTTAGTGAAAAGTAGTGTTTTGAGTCCTTAAGGATTATTTCACTTTTTTCAATTCTGTCGTTGATTAATGTGTACTTAAGAGAATTCATTCTGTGAACTTCATCTTTATTTAGAATATGTATTGAGTAGTACGACGGATCAATCTTTAGTATATTTTGAATTTCATTAGACGCTGTTATCTTTGCGCTCTCTCCAATAAATGAGTCCTCAAGTGATTTTATAAAGATAGGGTTTTTAGCAAAGAGATATAGCATCTCATAGGTCGCATTTAATGATTTCTTAAGTAGCTTTTCTTGTATTTGATTAATATTATTTAGTTCAGTAGATGAAGTTTCTTTAATAAAGCTATTTACATTATATCTTGCAGCAATCCATATGGATAAACATGTGAACACTATGACTAGTGTAAGCGGTGTAAATAGTCTCTTACTTAAAGATGTTGTCATATATATAGTTTTTCGACTTACCAATTCGAAACTAAATGATTTGTGAGTAAATTGATGGAGTCTTATGTTTAAAATCTTGATAGTTTTAGTTTTTGTAAGTAACAATTCTTTAGCAAAATCCATCGGTATTGGAGTGGCCTGGGAGGGAAAGTCCGGTATGGCCCAAAGAGTTTACTCAAGCTTCTTGGATGGACTTGGTGAAAAGAAAAACAAGTTTAATTTCGAAGAGGCTATTGAACTTAAATCTATTGAAGAGTTAAATGAAAAAATCACTGAATTTGAAAAAAGTAAAAAAGCAGTACTACTATTTAGATCAAGTTCTTTTAAAAGAGTTTCAAAAAAAGCAATTAGTATCCCAACTTTCCTAGGTGCGGGAAATAATCCTATTGCTCTAGGAGCTACTGATTCGATGACTAAACCGAGCCGAAATGCGACAGGAGTAACTTACTATATACCCTTAAAAAATCATTTCAAAATTTTCAAATCTATCTTTTCGCAAATGAAGAGGATTGCTTTATTTACTGAGGATGGACACCCTGGAGCGGAAGTTGAAATTAAAGAAACAGAGCAAGAATGTATACGTTATGAGCTTGAATGTGACTTCTATAGTTTTAAGACTGATAAGGAGTTATTTACGAAGACGAAGTCTTTAAAACTTAAATATGACTTTATTGTTCTAGGGGCTGAGGATTTGATTATTAGAAATACAAAAAAAATCATTTCATTGGCATTAAATACTCCTGTCTTATCTTATTCTGCTAAACCTGTAAAAGATGGAGCACTAATAGGGTTTGTTGCAAGCGATGATATTCTCGGTCGAAAGTTAGCGCAGTCCTTTTTAGAGCATTTTGAAAAAAACAAAAGTATTAGTGAGATACCATTCAAGGTAGATGATAAGCCGCAGTTTCAGATCAATGCTACTACGGCCAAAAAATTAAAAGTTGTCATTCCATTTGTTATTTTAAATGCTTCTAAAATTGTAAAATAGCTTACTTAGGATAGACACATTCAAAGTCTATAAAACGTAATTTTGAGCCAATAAGAACTTTCATATTTCCACCATATTTTTTATCTTTTTCTTCTGGTGAAAGTGTTTCTTCTTTTACTATTTGATAGGGAGCAGGGTGACAGTGCCCACGCATTCTTTGAACTGCCTTATTTCTTCTCATACGAGTTAATTGGTCAATGCCATAAGGGTTGTAAACTACGGTTCCTCCAACAATTTTACCTTTCTTGGTGAGGACAAACTCTAAGTCTGGAGCTATATTTCTAGAAGTGGAACCACAGGCGGAAAAAAATGCCGCTACGATGAGAAAAATTGTGAGTTTCATATTTGCGCATCCTCTTTAATTTCTTTTTTTAATATTTCTAATTTATGTGATTGTTGAAGTTTACTGATTATATGCATCAATTCCTCTTCAAGTCCAATATGTGCAGTGACAGTAATGTCTCTGTAGCTTTCTTTCATGGAGTTCTCTAAAGTTGAGTAGAAACATATGCCTTCATTGGCCTCTAGTTGAAAGTAGAAAAATGCTGCATCCTCTTTAGGTACCCGAATAATTAAGTGCAGTATTTGATTATTTTCAGTGATGTAGTTCATTGCGTTGCCACCAATTTCATTTTCGTTTACTATATTATTAAGAGCTTATATGTCATGGAGGACGAAAAGTGAAAAGTATTTGGACCAAAAACTTAAATTCGAGTTTTTCTTCTCGGCATCTACGTAATTTTGTATATTTATCCGTCATAAGCTCACTTGTTTCTTGTTCTTGGGTTAGTAGTAAAAGAAGTTTGTTTGGAGATGAGGAGCCTAGTGCTGCAGAAAGTGATAGTTCTAAACTTCAAACGGTACCTAAAGCTCAGTATGAGCAGCTACAGCTAAAATATAACCAACTCGTTGAACAGATGAAGAAGTCTCCAGCTCCTACAGCGCAGGCAGAAGATCTAAGTTCTTCACAAATACCTCCTGAAGACCTAGTAGAGCAATTGAACAAGGCCAAGAATTCCAATGAACTTGTTGAGACAGTTGATGTGTTTGGAAAAGATGGGCGAGTTATGGCAAGACCAAAAGGGCTTGATTCGAGACCTCCTGCAATTGTCCATAATGTCACACCTAAAGAAATTGAAGATCAAATTATTAAGTTAGAAAGGGCAACATTATTACTTTCACAAAATAAATTTGATCAGTCGCTTACAATTTTAAAAGATCTAGAGCTTTCAAATGTTAGACAAATAAGAGTAAGAGCAAAGTTTCAAATTGGAGAAATGCTATTTATCCAAGGTGAATATGATCTGTCTATGCAAGTGTTTGAAGAAATAATTCAAAAGGATGCATTTTCTGGTTTAGTTCTTAAAACTCTAGGGCGTCTTATTGTTTGTAGTGAAAAACTTAAGCTTCAAAAGAAGCAGCAGCAATACTACTCAATACTTCACGATTTCTTTGAGTCAGCTTAATGGGGAATACTTTGCTAAAAAAACTCATTATTCTACTACTTCTTTGTAGCTCTGCTGGGGCAGAGGATATTGACAGTTTAGAACTTATGGATGCAACTGATTCTAAAATATTAATGGAAGAGGTTGCTTCTCCGAGTAAGGCCTTAGATTTATCTGAACTTGAAGAAGTTGATGATCTTGAATCTTTAAAAGAAGACATTGGAGAGAGTTTATTTTCTGAAGAAGAAGATAAATCTAAAAGTAAAACTGTTCAAAAGAAAAAAAAATCTCCAGTAGCACCTCAGCTTTTTGATGAAGAGCCTGAAATCATAGTTAAAGAAAAAGTGAATGTTATTAACGAACCCAAAAAAATGGTTGAAGATGATAGTAAAGGGCCTGTTATATTTGACGTAGGGGCTGAGGAACAACAAATCTTAGAGCTTTCTAAGTTTGTTGAGACTAAAATTGCTGATAAAGAGTGGGATGAAATTTCAACCGGATCTCAACTTGAAAAATATGTCGTTCAAGAGGGAGACTGGCTATGGAAGATCTCTCAAAAATTATTCGGCTCTGGTTTCTATTACTCAAAAATATGGTCTCTTAACCCTCATATAACAAACCCACATGAGATTGAACCAGGTATGGTTCTTGCCTTTGATACAGGTTCATCTGATGAGCTTCCTAAGATTGAAGTAAGTAGTTTTGTAGAAGAGGATCTTACAACGGATAGTCCTGATAAGCCAAAGCAATTAGACTTTACTGCATTTGGTGAAAATGTAGAACCTGATTGGATTAAAGAGCGAAATAAATTAATTAAAGAAGGTGTTTATTTTCAATATGCTTCAGTTGAAACATATCAGGACTTATTTGACATAGGAAATTTACAACTAAGAAATGAATATAAAAAGTATGATCCACCTGTTCCAGATATAGTTATTCAAGAGCCAGGTGAGCAGTACGATAGCTCAGGCTTTGATAAAACTTCAAAAATATCTTTCGAAGTTAAAGAAGGGTTCTACTTAAATACTTTTATTACAACTAACGTCGTACAAGACTTAGGTGAAATTGAAGCGTCTCAAAAAGAGGCCATCTTTGTTCAAAAATTTGATAAAATATATGTCAACTTTGATAAGTCTGTAAAAGTTAAACCAGGTGATAAGTTTTCTATTTATTCTGCCGCAGGTAAGAGTGAACATGCTATTTCAGATCGAAAAGGTTTTAAGTACTATATCTCTGGTCAAATTAAAGCACTTCGAAAGATAAATAATCTTTGGGAATGTGAAATTTTCGACCTTTCAGGTCTCGTTTCTAGAAAAGATAGAATTACAGTTTATACGCCAAAGATAAATAAGATTGTTAAAACTTTTAATAAAAGAAATATCGAAGCTGCTATAGTCGATTCTTTTAGAGATACTCTAAATGGAATATCATTTGGTGATGTGGTCTACTTAGATAGAGGCCGTGCTGATGGAGTTGAACTAGGAAATGTTTTTGAGCTATATTCATTTAAGGATTATGGTACAGAGAGAAAAATTACTCCTGATCCTACTTACAAGATAGGTGAGGCGGTCGTTATTTCTCTTACAGATAACTTTGCAACAGTTCTTGTTTCAAATAGTAAGAAAGATATTCCAATTGCCACGCTGGCCCTATCTAAGACACAAGAAGAAGCCGCAAGAGTTTCAATGCTTGATAAGGGTGCAAAGCTTAAAGATGTAAGTGCGTTAGAGGCGAAGGTCTTAGATGAGCTTGATGTAGAACTAAATCTTGATAATATTTCAGAGGATCTACTTAATGCTGCTGACAAGGTGCAGCTTACAGATGATGAACTCGAAGAGTTAGAAAGACAAGAAAGAGAAAAATCCATTATCAAGGATCATGAAAAAGATCTTCTTGAATTAGAGCGTCTAGAAGCTGAGATAGTTGAGTCTGAGACCGCATTAAATGAATCAAGAGTTGATGAAGATAAGTTCTTGGAGCAGCAAAATCTAAATACTGTAGAGGGTCAACAAGCTAGTCAGGATCCTAACGCGTTCGAGTCATTAAATGATATTGAAAATGAGTTCGGAGTAAAGTATATGGATGAAGACATTAATTCTAAAGAAAATCCTTATGGTCTTACCGAATTTGATCTTGAGGAGATTGACGAGTTGTTGAACTCTGAATCATTATAGTACTAGAAATAATTAATTAATGCATATCACAAAATAGGGTGAAGTTAACTTCACCCTTTTACATTTACATAAGGAACAAAGATGGCCAGTTCAGATGTTGCTGAGACAACTAAAAAGACCGCCAGCTCTTCTAAGAAAAAAGTAGGAAAGAAAACTGCTAAGAAAGCTGCCAAGAAAACTACTAAGAAAACTGCAAAGAAAGCGACAAAGAAAACAGCTAAGAAGACTGCAAAAAAAACAGCGAAGAAGAAAGTAGGAAAGAAAACAGGTAAAAGAGACCTCGGAATCTATAGCCTTGTAATCGTGGAATCACCCTCAAAAGCTAAAACTATTAAAAAGTACTTAGGAAAGGGTTACCAAGTTGTAGCCTCTAATGGTCATATTAAGGACCTTCCAAAGTCTAAGCTTGGCGTTGATATAAAAGAAGACTTCGCTACTGACCTCGTTCCAATTTCTGGTAAGCAAGATAAAATCGAGCGAATACAAGAATTAGCAAAAGATGCACAACAAATCTACCTCGCTCCCGATATGGACCGCGAGGGTGAGGCGATCGCTTACCATTTAGCAGAAGAAATCGGGAAGAAGAAAAAGATGTTTAGAGTTGTATTTAATGCCGTAACTAAGACTGCGGTAAATAATGCAATCGAAAATCCTACAGAGCTCAATAAGTCTATGTATGAATCCCAACAAACTAGAAGAATTCTAGATAGGCTAGTTGGATATAAAATATCCCCAATCCTGTGGGACAAAGTTCAGCGTGGTATTTCTGCTGGGCGAGTTCAATCGGTGGCCTTAAGAATCATTGTTGAAAGAGAAGATGAGGTTAACGCATTTGTTCCAGAGCAGTGGTTTTCAATCCACGGTGTCTGTGAAAAAGACAAACAAAAATTTGAAATCAAATACTACGGTGAAACACAAACTAAGAAGACTGAACTTACCGATGAGAAATTCGTAAAGCAAATCCTTGGAGATGTTAAGGGGAAATCTTTAAAAGTAATTGATGTAAAAAAGAGAGAGAGAAAGCAAAATCCTACTCCTCCATTTACGACTTCTAAGCTTCAACAGGAAGCAGCAAATAAACTAGGTTTCACTGCTAAAAGAACAATGATGACTGCGCAGAAGCTTTATGAAGGTATCCAAACTACTGATCATGGAATGCAAGGTCTTATTACTTATATGAGAACTGACTCTGTAAGAACGGCTCCAGAGGCTATGCAGTCTTTGAGAGACTACGTGAAGGATAAGTATGGAAAAGAATATCTTTCAGTTGAGCCAATGGATTACAAGAAAAAAGGAAGCTCTAAGGTTCAGGACGCTCACGAGGCCATAAGACCAACGAGCTTAGAGTTTACTCCAGAATCTGTTAAAGGTGACCTAGAACCTGATCAGCAAAAATTATACGAACTCATTTGGAATAAATTTGTTTCTTCACAGATGAGTCAGGCGATAATTGACCAGACAACAGTAATGTTGGAGAGCGAAGGTCACTTCTTTAAGGCCAATGGCTCAATTATTAAGTTTCCAGGTTTTAGAACAGTTTATCTTGAAGCTGCTGCTGAGAAGAGATCTAAAAAAGGTGGAGATGACGATGAAGATGATAGCGGAGAGCTTAAAAGTGGGTTACTACCAGAGATTGTTGATGGTGAGAGCTTTAAGCCGATTGATGGTCCAAGTGAAGTAGAGCACTGGACTTCACCTCCTCCAAGATATAATGAAGCTTCATTAGTGAAGTCTTTAGAAGAGCATGGAATTGGTAGACCTTCTACATATGCAGCGATTATTTCAAATATTCAAGATAGAGGATATGTAGAGAAGACAGAAAATAGATTCTTACCAACTGAGCTTGGAATAGTTGTTTGTAGAATGCTCGTTGAGAGTTTCCCAAATATTATGAATATTAAGTTCACCGCTGGTGTTGAGGAACTACTGGACCAGATTGAAGATGGAACTATAAAGTACAAGAAAGTTTTAAGAAACTTCTGGAAAGACTTTGAAGTGACGCTTGAAAAAGCAAAAGAAGAAATGAAGAACCTCAAGAAGCAGCTCATTCCTACGGGAATGAAGTGTGTTAAATGTGAGGACGGAGAGTATCATATTAAGTGGGGGAGAAATGGTCAATTCTTTGCCTGTTCAAATTACCCCGATTGTAACTCAACTCAGGACTTCAAAAAGCATCTTGATGGATCTTATGAGATTTTACCTAAGAAGTGGTTTCATGATGATTGCCCAACTTGTCATAAAAGATTAGAAGAGAAAAAAGGAAAATATGGAAGGTTTGTGAGATGTGAGGACTATCCTCAGTGTGACACAACATTGCCATATACCTTACAAATCACTTGTCCAAAGTGTAAAAAAGGCAAGTTTGCTGAGAAGAAATCTAGATATGGAAAGATTTTTTACGGGTGCTCTAGTTACCCTGACTGTGAAACAGCTCTTTGGGATAAGCCATATGTTCATGATTGCCCTTCTTGTGGATATGCAATAATGGGACAGAGAGAAACTAAAAGAGATGGTAAACATCTTCAGTGTCCAGAATGTAAATTTAAAGTAGAGTGGGAATCAACACCTTTCTATAAAGAAGAACAAGAAAAGCTAAAGGCCGAAGAAGCGGCGCTGAAAGGTTCAGCTCAATGAGTAGTTGGAAAGAAGCTTGGAATAAAACTCCGGGTCCTGTAACAAAGGCCGATTATTTAAAGCTTGGAGCAAAAGGCTTTTGTATGGGAACAGCGGACTTAATTCCTGGTGTTTCAGGCGGAACAATAGCCTTTATAACTGGAATTTATGATCATCTTCTTGAAGCTGTAGCATCACTAGACAAGAAGTTCTTTAAGAATCTTCTAACCTTTAATATTAAAGATGCTCTTTCTCAGGTTCATGCGCGATTTATTCTACCGCTTGCTATAGGAATGATCACTGCGATTTTATCGCTAGCTCGCCTCATGCACTATTTAATTAATGAGCAACCAATACCGACTTGGGCACTCTTTTTCGGACTAATTGCTGCAAGTATTGTGATTGTTTGGAAAGACTTAGATCATCCAACTAAGGCATCGAGTTTAGGTTATATTTCTTTGGGTGCAGTCTTTGCTTGGGTAATGGTTAGTTTGATTCCGGTTTCAACACCGTCAGATTGGTGGTTTATCTACATTTGTGGAGTAATAGGTATTACTGCCATGATTCTTCCTGGATTGAGTGGCTCATTTTTGTTACTAATTTTAGGAAAGTACGAATATATCACTGGTGCTATTAAAAACCCTTTTGTTGTGGATAATATCAGTGTTTTGGCCATTTTCCTTTGCGGAACAATTTCAGGTTTGCTAGGATTTTCTAAGATTCTGAATTACTTCATGAAGCATTATAGAAACCAGACTATGGCAATCCTCACTGGAATATTAATTGGTTCTATGAAGAAAGTTTGGCCTTGGAAAGAAGTTCTTGAGACAAAAGTAGTTCGTGGAAAAGTTAAAATTCTTCGTGAAGCAAATATTTTTCCAAGTGAGCTAAATAGCGAGACAATTCTTGCTATTATATTAATCGTTGTTGGTTTTGTTGCTGTAATGGTGATGGATAATTACGGTTCTAAGAAAAATTCAAATTAATCTCTCTTTCTTTAGAGAGTATGGCATACGGGGCGTTAGCTCAGCTGGATAGAGTAGTTGGCTTCGAACCAATTGGTCGGGGGTTCGAATCCCTCACGCCCCGCCATTTTTTCACTTGAAAAACTCACTATTGTCCTGACTGTCTATCATAATTTCTTAAGTAAACCCCTTGTGTCCTTATCATTCCTATCTTTTCGTAATAAGGAATCAGCTCTTCATCACAAAGTAAGTCAATCATATATAAATGCTTTAGCTCATCTTGCATTCTGAGAACTAAGTTTTTTCCAATACCCTTACCTTGATACTCTGGCAAAACTTCTAGTAGTGGGATATATGCTGTTAAAACTCCATCCGAAACTGAATTAATGAATCCAAGTAATTTATCATTTTCGTAAGCTAATACGATCTTGTAACTACCAATGAGTATCCTTTTAAAAATTTCGATAGACGGAGGATTTGGCCAACCAATAAAAAATCCATTCAGATCGAGAGAATCTATCAATTGAGTATCTGTACTATAATTTATCATTACTGCTCCATGAGAAAATACCTCGATGATAAATATACCATATTTAAATATTAATTATTCTGGTTCTTTAGATGGTGTAGGCACAAAAATAATTAACTTTGCATTCTAAATATATATTTATTCATGATCTAGATCATGTCTATAACCCTAATAGAAGTCTATTTATTAATTATAGATAAAAACAATTAAGGAGGATTGTATGAAAAAGATTATCTTAGCACTACTCGTACTTATAATGTCTTCTTTCTCTATGGCCGAGTACTTCTCTTTTCCAGTTCACTCTATTTCAATTGTGGATGGTTATGATTCAGTATTTGTTCTTGAGAGCTCAAATAAAATGAAATCTATGTCCGATAGGATCTATATCGATTGTCAGGGATTTTTGGCCCAAATAGCTTTTTACAATGATTCAAAAAATGGTCAAAATGCTGCTCCAGAGGAGCTTTACGATCTTGATCATGCCTATTGTGAATACTTAGTTCAAGAGATTGACGATCTTTTAGAACAGGATATCGATGTTTGCTTAAGCCTTAACATAGAGTCTTATGAGTTACCAAAAATTAACGAATTTATGTGTGAAGGCAGCAACTAGAACAAATTTAAGAAAACTTTAATATCGCATCAATCACTTTACTCATCTCTATAGATTCCGAAATGTAGATAAATGAGTAGATTTCAAACATCAAAACTTTCATTCGAGCTACTAAAGTGGATTCTTGTATGCTCAACAGCTTTAACCTTCTTAGGAACGGCTGTTCAGTTCTATTCTGACTATAGAACCGGTGTTGCTACGATTGAAACTACTTTAGATCAAATTCAAAGAAGTTATACGAGCTCTATTTCTAATAGTCTGTGGAACTTAGATGACGAGCAAATAAAGATTCAGGTAAATGGAATAATTAAACTAAAGGATATTGAATATATAAAGATTTCTGAGAAACGTGAAGATGGTCTTCAAGTTTTCACTGAGCAAGGGGATTTTCAAACAAAGAATGTGATTAATAAGAAGTACAAGTTGCTCTATAAAAGCGACAACAACTTGATCGAAATAGGAATTTTACATGTTCAAGCATCTCTTACAGGTTTATTTTCACGTCTCTTTGATAAAGTTTTAATAATTCTTGTTACTCAGACTATCAAAACATTTATTGTCTCTTTCTGCATTCTTTACATTATTCATGTTCTTGTTTCTAAGAAAATAAATACCTTAGTAGAGTTTGCTAAACAATTAAGGGTTAAAAACTTAGACTCACCAATTTTATTAAAGAGGGATACAAAGAAAATTGATGAAATCGATGAACTAGCAAAGTCAATGAATCAAATGAGAATTCATTTGAAAATGTCTATCGATAAGATGAAAAAGAGTGAAGAGTATATCATTCAAGAAAGAGATTACACAAAAGATTTAATTAATGGATCTCCTTATATAATTTGTGGCCTTACCCCTGAAGGAAAATTGAACTTTATTAACCCAATGGGAGTCATATTAACGGGGGTTGATGAAAGAGAGTTGATTAATTCCCAGTTTTTTCAAGATTATTCTTCTAACGGTAGTTTGGATAAAGTTGAAAGCTTCTTCGTTGAGTCACGTATTCATGAAGTAAAAGGTTTTGAGATTCCTCTAAGAAATAGTTCAGGTAATTTAAATATGATTTCCTGGTCTACACTTCTACGCAGAGACTCAGATGGTGTTATTATTGAAATAATTTGTTTTGGTGCAGATATTACAAAAAAAGATTTGGCCGAAAAAGAGCTTAAAAAATATCAAGAGCATTTAGAGGTATTAGTCGAAAAAAGAACTTTTGAAGTTGATGAGAAAAATTTGGCATTAGAGAAAAATATTCAAGAACTTACTCAAATGCAAGACCGGTTGATTGCTCAAGAAAAACTGGCTTCTCTTGGAAGTTTAACTGCAGGAATAGCCCATGAATTGAATAATCCTCTAAACTTTATAATTAACTTTTCTTTTGCCGGACAGGAGAATTGTTCAGATATTTTAAATGAGCTTAATGAAAAAGGTATAGAGGATTTAGAAGTGCAAAATGAGATTAAAGAATGTTTAGCAGAGCAAGTAAAATTCAATGAACTAATACATGTCCATGGGAAAAGGGCTGAAACGATTATACGTTCAATGCTCGATCATTCTCGCTTAAAAGAATCTGATAGATCTGAAGAAGATATTAATGGCCTTATTGAGGAGAATATTAATTTTGCTTTCCACGCTTTAAAGTCAAAGTACAGGGGATTCAATTCAAAAATTAATCTAGTTCTACAACCAAATTTATGTAAGGTTAATATTGCAAAAAGTGAGCTTGGAAGAGTTTTCCTAAATATGTTTGCAAATGCTTTCTATGCTCTGAATATGAAAAAAGATATTGACCATAGTTTTTCTCCTGAGCTTGATGTAACTTCTAAAGAAGAAGATAACTGTGTTGTTATTAATATAAAGGATAATGGAATAGGAATTCCAAAAGAGAAGTTAAAAGATGTCTTCGATCCTTTCTTTACAACAAAGCCAACTGGAGAAGGAACAGGACTTGGACTTTCTCTGAGCCATGAAATCATAGTTGGATTACATCATGGAGAATTAGATATAAAGAGTGAAGAAGGAATATTTACAGAATTTATTATAAAATTACCAAAGAGTGCGTAAAAGAAGTTTAACTTAGATAAGGTATTTATGACTATCAAGAGTATTCTTGTCGTTGATGATGAGCTTGAAATTCTAGATATTATTGAGATTTTGATTGAATCAGAGTTCTCTTATAAAATTATTAAGGCCTCATCTGTTCTAGAGGCCATAGACTACTTGTCAACAGATTCAAGTATTGAACTTATTATATCTGATTACACCATGCCTGGTAAAAACGGAGGTGAATTGTTTATATATAATAAGAACTCTCGCAATCTTCCTTTTTTATTAGTTTCAGGGGGATTTATTCAAGACTATTATAATATGCAGGATTTGATGACTGTGAATCATCGAAATGGATTTCTTCAAAAGCCTGTTGATGATGAAAAACTATTTGATCTCATCCGAAATGCTTTTGATAACCCTGAAGTTGCGACTGATGAACATTATAAAAAGATTAATATTAATTATGCTCAGTATCTAGTTAATCAAAATATAGATATCTATTTATGCCTATCAAATGATAAATATATAAAAATCATAAATGAAGGTGAGTTGCAAGAAGTTGATCAACTGAAAAAGTATCGTGATAAAGGTGAGCGCTACTTATATATTTTAAGTGCTGACTTTTCGCGATTTACTAAAATTTTAACTGAGAGCTTAGTAAGTCATTTAGAAAATAGTAAAGACTCAAAAAATACAATTAGTGCTGCAGTATATAGTTTGGACTTTGTACATTCTTCGGTCCTAGAGATGGGATTACTTGATTCTCATGTAGAATTAATTGATAACGTGATTGAGAATTGTCTAAATAATTTAAATGAGAATAATAGATTTAACTTATTGTTAGAGTCTTTTTTTAAAGAAGAGGGATATCTCGTTTCTCACTCTGTAACGAGTATCTATATAAGCTATTTAATTTGTCTACATCTAGATTATGCAGGAGAAAAGGTTATTGAGAAGTTAGCGTATGCTTCTATAATTCATGACCTTGGACTTGTTGATAAAAGTCTTAGTGATGTTATGAGTATAAATGATGAGCGGTTTAGTTCTTTAAATAGAAGAGATCAGAACCTTGTCTTAAATCATATGTTTGAGAGTGCGAAGCTTTTAGATGAAGTGGATGCTATACCAAGTGACGTTAAGAATTTAATTTTAGATCATCATGAAAGACCGGATGGCTCTGGATTTCCAAGACACTTAACTTCCACAAGAATATCTCCTGTAAGTGCTATTTTTATTCTATCTCTAGAGTTGTCTCATTTTCTTTATTTTAAGGATATTAAAAAAGATAGTGATGAATTTATTCAAAGAATGGAGAAATCTTTTAGTAAGGGCAATTTTACCAAACCACTGGCGGGCCTAATTTCATCGATGAAAAAGGCCCTTAAGAGTTAGTTAATACCAGTGAAGTTCATCCCTAAGTGGGTGGCCATCTCTTTACTAAATGGTAGCTGCGTATTTATATTATACATCGCTCCAGTCAGGTTACAGTCATTAAAAGAAGTCATTCTCAAATCACAGTTTGTAAAGTTTGCATTCGTTAGATTGCAATTCGAAAAAGTTGTATTCTTTAGTTTTGACCATCTAAAATCTGATGACTTGGCTTCACACTCGAGAATTAAAGAGTGGCTAAGGTCAACAAATTGAAAGTTAACTTTACTTAGATTGTCTCTAGTGAAGCTATTTCCTTTTAAGTTTGACCAGGCAAATGAAGCCTTCTCAAGGTTGGAATTTTGAAAGAGCGCTTTTTTGATATTACACTTTTCAAGATTCGATTTTGTTAGGTGTGAGTTTTTGACCTTTATTTCGTTCATTATTGAACTTCTAAATGTTGAATTCTCAAGATGGCAATTATTTATGCTTCTTAAGTTTTCAAAATTTTCTAGTCTAAACTCACCAATTTTTTTGTCTCTAAGACAATGCGCTTTTGTATTCATGCGTCAATCCTTCTGTGGAATGCATGGTAATACTACAAATAAAATTGAATAAGATCGAGGATTTTTATCAAATAATACGTATTTTTTGTTGATATTTGTTAGTCAAAATGATGAGCAGTGCGTCTTTTTACCTTCTAGCCCCCAACGCATCTCATAACTATCGTTAGGATGATATGAAAGTTTAGATTTTAGTTTCAAATCAAAGAAATGTTTTAAGTTAAATTGACCAGTAGTGCCATTGAGTGTCAGGTTTATACTACACAAATTATTTAAGCTCTCATATGCTTGGAGAGATGTATTCTTTCTGAGGAGATAGTCGAGGGCCAATACAACTTCTGAAGATATACTCTGTGTATATGAGCTTGTTCTTATTTTCTTCCAACCATAGAGAAGCCTTTTTATGCCATTTTGAAGGGATTGATCCCTTGAAGGAGTTGAGTGTTCATTATACTCATCATAGCTCATACATCTATAAGAGTTTTCTTCTAAGTAGGTCTGTGTAAAGTCAATCTCTCTCTTTCTCAGCTTGAGTTGTGAGCATAAATTTTTGACTCTTCTTTTTAGGTTAGAGTCTAATGTGTCTTCCTCCGTTTTGAGTTCATCGACAACTCTTGAGAAAAAGTGATCGTCGCCATATTGTTCTAGCATTTCATATTGCTTGTCACTAGAGTCTATTGGAGTTTCAAATGAGATCTCCAGAGGAAGAAACCTTTTAAAGCCCCATGGTCTTCCACTAAGAATATGTAACGGCATACCTTCTCGAACTTCAAGCTCTCTTACTTTTACAGGTGTAGTAGAGCTATAGAGTTTTAAATGACCAGTTGGTAGAACATCTTTAATCATATAAGCGTGTCGAACAAATTCACCATTAGTTTTCCACCGAGATACATAGAAGTCAGATGGTCTAATTTCTCTAGGGTCAACAGGATACGAGTTAAATCTAGCAAGCGCCTCTGTACCAATAGACTCACCTAAGTAGTGTATAAATGCTATTACTCTTTCATGAGGGTTATCTAGAAAATCAAATAGAGGCGTTTTATTTGTAATGATATCACTATTGTAACTTGATGTTTTTAGCTTAAAGTTCAGTCCATTTTCAAATGCGTAGATGACTTTGGCCGCAATTATTGCATCAGCACAGTCCGTTTTCGTTCCAAAATAAGCACCTGTTGGTGAAGAGAATATGAGAGGGTTGTAGCTTTCTGATCTGATCCATTCAGAGAAGCTAATGAGATCATTTTCATTCCAGTTTCTTTGAGCATCCCAAACTGATGCAGTCCCACTAAAGGATAAGATAAATGTTAGTATAATGAGGATGAACTTCATGCCATCTTATAGCTCTAAGCTCCTATAATCTCAAGTGTCCTAGTACTTTCTTCACTCACAGCACTAAAACACGTTAAATAGTCTATTTTATTGACAGTTATTGTAAAAATTCCAAGAATAGGCCTTTTTCACACTAAATATTATAGAGTGAGAGTAGATATCTACATCTTTGGAGAGTTTATGAAGAAGGTTTTGGCCAGTTTCCTTATTTTTATTTTAAGCATTAGTGCTCAAGCCGGATTTTTCGACTTCCTCAAGCCTGCTGAAATTAATGAAAGAGTTAGAGAAGAAATTGCTGACTTGGACATACATTTTAATGTGGACTTATTAGATGTTGATTTATTTGAAGGTGTAGGAATTTCTTCCCGTTATCGATATGAAGTAGAGCCTTCATATATGGCCAACCACTTCACACGTGTTGATAAGTGGGAAATTAAAGCAGATATTCGTCCCGGTGATATTATTAAGGACGCGATTGATTCCCCAATCTATTTAAATATTGACAAAAATTCGAGCATTTATTTTGTAAGACAATTTGAATCTAAAAAAGATGCTATAACTGCAATACCATATAGCTTTAATAAACTTCCTATTAATGCTGATAGAGCGATAGAGAAACTACAACCTGGGGACTTTGTAAGCATTCCTGCAAATATGTCTGTAACCGTAGGAGCTTCAACTGGCTTCCTAGAAAGAGTTGACGGTATCGATGCCGCGGCAAGAGTGTACTATGTTTTAAATGGTAAATTCTTAATTCATATCTTTAGAATGAAAGATAATAAAGTAAGAGTTAAACTTATTGCCCAAAGGTCAAATGGATTAGGTGGTGGTGTAGGATTAAAAGGTGATGTCGAATTATTTGGTGTTTCGATACTAGATGATCAAATCGACAAAATTTTTGATATGGATGCTATCGATATTGACTGGTCAAAAGGTAAGGGGACACAATTTTTAATCGATTACGTTTTTGACTTAAATGATTCTGATGCTAAAGAAGCCTATAACCAAATCTTATCATCTACTTATAAATTTAAAGATCTCTCAATATTCCAAGATTTCTTGAGTGGAAGAGAGTTGGAAGTTAGACTTTTATCAAGTTATGAACTTGCTGACCAGTTAGCTGATGAAGATCACCTTGGTGTTGATAAGAGAGTGAGAAGAGTCTTTAAAGGAACTAACGATTATGAATACGATAGAAATAAGATAAAATTAGGTTTACTTCTGGCTAGTTACAAAAGAGATATTTCATATACAGAAAATTTAGTTTCTTTCGAAGAAAGTGATGGAAGAAGTAAGTTCTTTTATTATCCAATTCATATGAAGCAAAAAAGAAAGAAGTTTGGAGTTTGGCCATTTAAGTATAAAGAAGAAGTTAATTATTCCTTCTTTGGACTGGTTCCAGTGAGAGAGAGAAGAGATGAAGGTCATGAGTACTCGGATTATGGATTCACATATGATGTTAGAGATAAGGAATTCTTCCAAACAGAACAAGTGAAATTCAAGCAAAAGGTTAGGGATAATATTCCAAAAGAGTTATATGATACGATCGATTGGGCCGAGTTTAACGATACAGAGTCTCATCGTTCTGCAAGAGGTTTTTTTCAGATAATTTTTAAAGCATCTGCTTTTAAGAGTTTAAGTGATATAACATTTGAAGAGTTAAATGAAAAAATTCAAGATTACTATAGAAATAGGCTACTGTTGCAAGCTGGACCTGTACATGGAGTATGGCAAAGAATTTGGCGAACTTTAACGATTGTTAAAATAACAGAAAAAAGACAGTTGAAAAAAATTGCTAAGAAATTACATTTTATACTTACTGATAAGACAATCACTGGAAAAACAAAAATTAATGAGCTCTTAGATTTAAGAGAGAAGCTATTATTTGAAAAGGTCGGAATAGGATTTTTGATAAGTTTACTAGACCAGGATCATCTAGAAGACCATCTCTTTATCACTTTAAATCTTCATGCAAAAGATACTCAAGAGGTAGTATTAAAGTATGGTGATCAAAAGTTTTCCAAACTTTATCATGAACTTCAGTACGCTCATAATGCAATCAATAATCGTTCATGGGACTTACGACTTAGCTCTGAGCAAGATGTAAAAAAACCAGCTATTACAACACAGGATTAATATATGGGCCTTCTTATGAAGGCCTTTTTTTGTAATCTAGCTGATTTCAATCATTGTTCTTCAGTAAAAAAAGTGGCATATTTCTAGCTATGGAAAACTACGAATCATTTAAAATAAAAAATAATCCTTTTGAAACTTTTGACGAATGGCTAACTGACGCCATAGTGGTTGATGATAATCCTTGGGCCTTTGCTCTGGCAACTTCTTCAAAAGATGGTGAGCCAAGTGTGCGCTATTTACTTCATAAAGGTATAGTCGAAGATAAATTTCGTTTCTTTACTAATTACTCTAGTCATAAAGCATCTGATCTTGAAGAAAATCCCAGAGCGTCAATGGCCTTCTTTTGGAGAAACTCTAAGAGGCAAGTTCGAATTAGCGGAAGCGTGAAGAAAACTTCAAGAGAATCATCTGAGGACTATTTTAATTCGCGTGATCTTGAGAGTCGAATAGCCTCATCTATTTCAACTCAAAGTGCTCCTATAGAAAGCCGAGAAGTGCTGATCTCTCAATACCAAGCATATCTAAAAAGTCTCAATGATTCAGAAGAGATTAAATGTCCTGAAAATTGGGGAGGGTACGAACTTAGTCCTGATAAGATTGAATTTTTCATTTATGGTGAGCATAGATTAAATGACCGCTTTATATTTTCTTTAGATGATAATGGTTCTTGGAGTATAGAAAGACTTCAACCTTAAGCATTTTTTTGTTATGCTTTTAATATGAATAAGTTTCTTTCGCTAATATGCTTAACTCTACTGACATTTAATATAAATGCAGCTTCTTTGTATGGAGGCGCTTCTTATACGTATGGGGTTTCTACAGCTAATAGTGACTACTGGAATGGAGCATCAGGTTCTGCTCCACTCCTTCTATTTGGCATTCGTTTTGAACGACTGGCGCTAGAGCTACAGTTTCGTCCATACACACTTAATAATTTACATACGTCATCCTTTGGTACTTACGATATAGATATTAAGGATAATATTTTTGGTTTAGGGATGCGCTTCAATGGTTCACAATCTGTTCATTATAATCTTGGACTTGTGTTACATGATATTAATGTTGAGTATGAAAGCTCATCAAGTACAACCTTAAGTTCGAAGTCGATTGCTGGAGCCACAATGAGCTTTTACGTAGGAGGAGGTCTTCATGGACCTCTTTTTATTAGTGGATTAGAATGGTTGGTTGATATGAATTATATTCACCATTCTATTGAATATGGCGTATTTTCCTTTGATTTTGGTGTGACTTATAGCTTTTTATCTTTCTAGTTAACAACCGACTTAATCACTTCTATATCTATTCTCAAGAAGCTATCAATCTTTTAGGTAAAATTCCGATAAAATTATAGAAATATACTAAAGAAATGAATCTTTAGTCTGAGTTGTGGTTAGTTTTCATGGTTGAGAAACTAAAATTCATATTTATGGGACTTCTCATTCTCGCTACAATGCAAAGTTGTAAGCAAGCTGCAGAGTCAGTTGAGGTCGAAGACCAAAGACGGTATGAAGCTCCTCCAAAGACTGCTCCAACTCCACCAACTAATGCAGACCTCTCTTATATTAATTCGGTTGCCTATATTACTTCTGAAAGGGTTTACGAAACTCAAAGTACAATTATTTCTTTCGTTGGAAGAGATAGCAGTGGAGTTGCTATTAAAGAAGGGGGGCTTGCCGTTGCATTTTCTCTTTTAGGGGATGGCACTTCGGCTGGTACCTTTTCAGCTGTTAGAGATCAGGGAAATGGGGTCTATGATGTAACCTTAACTGGTACAAGCTTTGGTTCTCCAAATACAATACAAATAACTGTTGGTGGAACACCGATTATTCAACTGGTTCCATTTCGATTTCATGTACTTAGTGGTCAATACTATCGAGATATTGATTTAAGCTCTCCTACGGATCAAGATGAACTCCAAGTAAAGTTAACACTGAATGCTTCAAATTTTGATTACTCTAAAGCTGCTGCTGACGGAAGTGACTTGAGGTTCTTTGACACTCTTTATAATTCCCAAGACTATTGGATAGAGTCCTGGAATACTTCAGGAGACTCGACTGTTTGGGTAAAAATACAAAATACGGCGACTAGTAAAATTATCATGTCCTATGGTAACTCTCTTCTCACAAGTGCCTCATCCAGAGAAGCTGTTTTTACTTATGATACGGCTAAAGCTGTATACTTAGAGTTATCCCAAGCAGCAAGTAATAGAAACCATAGTATATCTTCTTACACATCATTGAATGATGTAACAGTTAAGACCAGTGGTGGGGATGTAACAAATACGATCTCACCTGTAACCCCAACAATTACTCCTAATACTCTCTTCGGAGAAATTACGGTTCTTGGGCCAATTTCAGGTCGTTTTGAAACAAGCTCTGTTGGATCTGATTCAATAATGCCTATTTCATTTGCATCTTCAGTTTTAGGCTATCCTAAATCTCGTGGAGTAGATGATTGGGATCTCTATAATCCAAATACTGTGGACGCAAACTTAACACTTTACAACTATGACAGTTCAGGTACTCTCTTAAATTCTTTCGATTACACTGTGAGCGCGAAATCGTTTCTACATATTGATTATGATGTATCAAAGTTTGGATTAATTGAAAGTGATAGACCTATTGTGGGTCTATACTATGTTTCTAACTCTTCTGATGGAGCTCAAATGGTTCCTCCGAGTACGGATATTGTTGGACCATTGGCCACTGGGGCATCGATTGGAATTACTCAAAACGGAACCTTCGGAACAATATATTACTCCAATGGAACTTCTGTCGGTTTTTCTGGAAATAAAGGAAGTACGGTTGATTTAAGTGGGGGAGGAAATCAAAACGCAGCAACTGGTGTTCGAGTTACTTCAAACTTTCCAGTGATTGCTAATGGACAAGCAGATAGTGATGGAACAGACACTGAAACATTTTGGGCCGTAGATGAGTTAAATGATGATTATATAATTCCTGGGAGATCTCAGTATATAACAATAGTCTGCACTGAGGTGGTTAATATTACTTTAGACGATACTGGGCCTAATGATAATGCTGGAGTTTGTACTCCTGGAGGTCCTCTGAATCCTGGAGTCCTAAGCTTTGGAAGTGCTACTGCTTTAACATATGGAAGAGGAACTAGAGTTAGTGGCGATGCAAATTTCTATGCCTACTATGAGTATGAAACAGAAGATGAAACAAATGTTACATCTTGGAAACAGGCAAGATCGTATAGCGAAACTAGTTTTACTATTAGTATTGGTGCTGAGCAAACTTGGAATTAATCCCTAAATTTAACACCGACTTTGAATTCACTTCTTTCTGACTCTTGCTGACGGATGCTAACAACTTCTCCAATCATTAATTTAGGAACTTCTTTTTCATTAATATTTTTAACTTCAACAACTTCTCCAATATCAAACTCTGACGGGTCTTCAACTTTAAAGCCCATTCCACCTTGGGAAATGTCGTATAGTGAAAAAATCTCAAGCTTAGAATAAGAGTTGTCCGGGAGAACTCTCACGAGGGATACAAATTGGTCACCTTGGGGCTGAACTCTTGGGGCTCCACGTAAGTGTTTAAATTGTTCTTCATTTTCTTTTTCAATAAGTTCGACATTTTTTAAAAAATCAGATGACAGCTTATGAAAAGACTTCGGAATTGGGACAATCATCATTTCTTTCGTAATCTCTCGGGCCTTAAATTTGAAGGCCAGTGACTTTTGGGAGTGATAGAAAAAGAACTCATCAAGACTTTCAAACTTGAATCCTTTCGAGCTATTTGGTGCAATGTGAACAACTTGCTTTATGAGGTCGACTTTTTTTACAATACCGTATTGGACGATTCTTTTTCCATCTACTAACTCTTTTTGCCAAAGCCAAATCTTATCTCTATTTTGGTTTAACACTCTAAAAAATGAATGAATCTCAAATTCATCTGAAATTTGATCTTTTTTCTCGCTCACCTTGATCTCCTGAATTTAGCTTATTATCGCTTAAATTAGAAATCAAGGCCATAGAAGAAATTAACTAACTTTCTTATCTCTATCCAATTCTAGCTCTTTTTGATCCTTTAGATATTTGTTAATGGCAACTGGAACTTCTTGAAAGAAGTCATCATGTCTGAATTGGATTTGATCGAGCTGTACTTTTTGCTTGTGTGCATCTGAGAATACTTTATTAAGTCTAAAAAGAGGACCGGCAATTCTATGTGAGAAAAATAGTCCTGCAATACCAAGAGCTAAACATAAAAGGGAAGAACTAATGATAAATACAGTTGTCATAAACTCTTGCTGTTCTAGTAAAAGCCTATAGAAAGGATGGTTTTGGGGTAAGTTTAGTTTTTCACCATAGGTTAAGAACTTATTGAAGAATACCCAATTTGCTCCATACATTATCCCCATGGAAATAATCACGCTGGTGAGAACAAAGGACATAAACTTTTTTTGAAAAGAAGGATTTATAAAGAATTTTCTTCCCTGGAATAAAAATCTATAAATCTTTGCCCTCTCAACTGGCTTTTGGTTTGATGTATTCATATTTCCCCCGGGAATTAGTATTCATATCCTTCTATTATTTCTGCAACTTCTTGTTCGGTATAATCCATTTCTTTGAGTTTTTCCTCAATGTCAATATCACTAGTCTCGGCTATGGCCAATTGTTCTAAGACTTCTTCCGGCAACTGATCAATGAAGTCTGCTTTCTCTTCATCTTCAGGATTAGTTTCATTCTTTGCTGCTAAAGTCTTATTTACTTCTTCAAGGCGTGCAAGACTATTTTGATACTCTATATCCTCTTGAAGTTCATCTGTATTAACGTTTTTGAAATTTAAAATCTCGGTTAAAAATGAGTGCTTATTTGATTCGATTTTCATTTGCTTCACTTGTTCACGATCAAAGTTGTATAAAACAGCTGCTTCACTTCTTTTAAGTTCAGACAAATCAAAATTCTCTCTTATAACTAAGAAGTATATAAAGCGTATCGGAAACGATTCTAAAGAGTTATCACTCATTTTTTCTTTAAGATTAGACTCTCTTATCTTTTTCTGAAGTGACTGTAGCTCTTCTAGGTTATTCTTAGGCTCATAGAAGTCATTTATAAATGTAATCTCAAGGGCCGATTTTACTTGATTATCTGACTTAACACTTGCAATCTTACGCTCTGATTTTAGATCATTAAGATCGTTCAAAGTGTTCAGTAGTGCCAAAGACTGCTTCTTATCATTACTTAAAATAGATTTATTATTTGTTACTTTCGAGCGAAGTTTTGAATAGGTATAATAAGAATATCCTCTTAGACATAAGCAGAAAATAAAGAGAATGAATGTCGTGAGTGATAAACTCTTCATCGCCAACCCCGGTGATTTTAAGTTTAAAAATGGCCATCAACTCACGTGCACTTTATATAGCTCTTTTTAATGTTCTAATTCTATCTGATTAGAAAACTAACTCAATTATTTCTGAGGGAAATGGTCAGAAAAAAGGTGTAAGGTATTAGAATTAAAGTTGAATTTGTGAAAAAAAGAGCTGTTCTATGATTTTATCTATTGGTATTTAATGTATGAAATTCGCAAAAAAAATGGGCCACTAAGGCCCAAGGTACTGTTATTTAATTTCCTTTTCAAATTCGAATAATATTTCGACCCTTTGTGAGCCTTCGCAATTAAATTCTCCACATTGAAATGTATTCAAAGCTGCTGGACCTCTTTTTACTTCTAGAGGTTCGCTAAAAGACTTACCAGAGATGACAACTTTCGATCTAAGCTCTTGCTTGTTAGGAAAGTCTCCAAAATCTTCTGAAAAGATCGTTTTAAATAGTTTTGTAGATCTCGCAAGAGATATATCCATATTTAGATCATAGGCCTCTTTTGTCGCCGTTAGCGGTTCAACAAACTTTCCTTTAAATATTGGTGAAGCATGTCCAATGAATTGAACTTTTAAAAGTCTATTTCTGAGTTTTGGATTGGAATAAATCTCTTTTGTGTAAACGGATAAGATTCTCTTTATATTTTCTTTCGCTTTATCATCAATACTAGTCCCACCTCTTGAGAAAATTAGAGTTTCATCTAGGACAAGTTTCATGTGTTGAGGATCTATTTCTATAAGGTGACCAAGTCCAGAGTTCTCTATTGTATTCTGTATTGAGTTGTTGGCCTTAACAACTTCTGCAGAAGTACTTGCTGGTACCCTTCCACTTCTTTTATTTGCCCCAAGTTTTAAAGCTTGAGCATATTTTTCTTTTAAGGTTGTCATTTCCACGTTGAATTCATCTTTCATTGCATTAGCAAGGGCCTCTAATTCTTTATTCTCTTTAACTTTCGCTAGGTATTTTTGCTCTAATGTATCGTAAGCCGCTTTATGGATTTTGATTTCTATTTCAGTACTTCTTAAAGATTCTGCTAGCTTTGAGTTTTCTTCGATTAGACCTTTAAAAGATTTATTCGATTTAAACTTCTTATTAAACTCACTAATTGTTTTTTGATTTTCGTATAGTTTATTTTGATAACGTCTAAGTGTTTCGTGATGCTTACTTTCTAGCTCTATCACTTTAGATGTTTCAGTGACACTTGTTTGGGTATTATAGCGATGAGACAGTCTTTTAAGTTTAAAGTTCAATTTTTTAACTTCACTTGCAAGCTGAGTATTTTGATTCTTTAAAAGTTTTTGTAGATACTGAATTTTTAAATCTTTCTCAACAATAATGCCTTTTAAGGAGGCTAGAGAGTCACTAGATTCTTCTAGCTCTGAGCTAAGCTCTCTTTTTTTCATCTCAGACTTTATTCTGTCTTTGAAGCTCATCTTTTCAAGCTTAGACTCGAGTTGCTTCGTAAGTTTCATATACTCAAAGATAGTTTGATTTTTCTTTGCTAGAATCTTATCAATATTCTTAAGAACCGCATTTTTTTGGTCCTGTGTAATTATTAATGATTTCATTGTGCTATCGTGCGGAGTAAGACTTAATTGAAGTGCTTGATTGGATTGCGCTTGTTGTATATTTTGACTAAGCTGATTATGCTCATAAGTCGTCTTACCTAGTACTTGGTTAGGTGAGTAAGAAAATAGACTTATAATTGATAAACTTAAAAACAAACTCGACTTCATGAAGACCCCTTAATGTAATTAATTACATAGAGACTTATCGACAAGGATTTCTAAAAGTTTAGGGTTTTTGTCAACTTTTCGTAACGTAATATCTAGGATTTATATGTTTTATATTGATATTGATATGACATCTCAGAAAATATATATATTTCCTTTAGTGCAATCTAAAGATCATCCTTTTGTTATTTCAGTAGATAAGAGGTTTGAAGCAGATATTATACTAAGAAAGCTCACTTCAAACCAATATAAGGCCCCACCTGCTAAAAGTAACTTTGAGTTGTTGGGCACTGTTCAATTAGGAGAGCTTATTTTTGATGAATACCGACTAATTACGCGTTAAGTAATTAATATGATTTATCGTATTCAATATAAAAAATTGTATTTTAATCCATAATTCGTTAGCATTTATCAAATCTAAATAAGTGGTTTTTAATGGAATATTTAAGACTAAGTCTTCTTCTTTTTTTCTCAAGTACAATCTTTGCTCAACCTAAATGGATTAACTCACCAGTTGATTTTTGTCCAACAACCGAACTATGCGCTGTCGGCGAAGCTACAGGGGCTATGGGCTCAGAAATAGCGGCAAGAAATTCATTGGCAAAGATATTTGAAACAAGGGTATCGAGTGAACAGACAATTACTACAATATCCAGTTCGTTATCTGATGCTGATGGGCCTATTAATGCATTAGTAGAAGAAGAGTTTACCCAGAAAGTTAGAGAGTTTACAGATGAAGTTATTCAAGGGGCATATATAAAAGAGAGGTTTGAATCTTCAGATTTACATTACTCTTTAGTAGCATTACCAATTATGAAAGCTTCAAGTATTATGGAAGATAAAATGAGAAGTATGGATGAGCTCATTTTATCTTATATCAAAGATGGTAGAAGAAACTCTTTAAACAAGGCCTTGAAACTTTTTAGAATTAGAGAGAACTTAAATATTAGATATAAAGTTTTACGAAATACATCTTTTAACAATGTCGTTTCTCTAGATAGAATTATGTCTCTTAAGGCCAAGAAAAGATCCCTTGCTGTTTCAGTAAAAGTAAATATTAAGGAAATTTCAAAGGCAGGAGATCTTAAAAAAAGTGTGATTAAAAGTCTTATTGATAATGATTACCTAGTAAGTAATAAGTCACCTAAGTTTATTATTAATGTTTCCCTTGAGAGCGAGCAACAGTTTATGAAAGTAGAGGGATTTGTAAAGTATAAGCATATATTGCAAGCAAGTAGTACGGACTCATTGGGTAATAAGGTCGGGGCCTTGAAATACGAAACTATTCAAACAGGTAGGTCGAAACAACAAGCATATGATAATGCTCTACCTGGTTTGACTAAATTTATACATGAAAAATTTGACGAATTAAATATTGATTAAAGGGAGTTTAAAATGATTAAGAAGACATTTTTTTATTTTTCAGTAATAACTCTTCTAACTTCTTGTGGCTCTTCACAAAAAGAGAGAGAAGTTGAAGAAAAAGAAAATACTGAGATCCAAAGAGAGTACATTGTTAAAGACGCTAGTTCTAATTTTCGTCCAGGGTGGATTGAAGATCCTGAAGTATGGGCCCGTGATAAAGGCAAAGATATTAAAATGGATAGATACTTTTCGTATGAAACTGAACCTAAAGTTTCAAGAAATATTGCCTGTAATATCGCTAAAGCTAATGTTAAAGCCGATATCGCTGGAGAGATTGCAACTTTTATTGATAAGCAGTTAGCGACTTCAACTCAAGGGAATGCATCTGTTGATGAGAATAACCCAAATATGCAGCCGTTAAGAGAATATGTTGAAAATACTCTTGCGGAAAAGGTTCAAGCATTAATTCATGGTGCAGCTATTGTTAAGACTTATTGGGAAAAGAGAGATTATAAAGCCGAGCTAGGAGCGAAAAGAGATTTTAAAGCTTTTACATGTGCAGTTCTAATTAGAATGAATTCTAAGGCCCTTGCAAAAGCGGTTGATGAGGCAGCAAATTATGTTGCTGGTAAAGCAGATGATCCTGAAACAAAAGCAACTGTTAGAAAAGCACTCCAAGATGCATCTAAGAATTTTGAAATGGCCAAGAAAGGCGAAATTTAATAGGGGAATTTAATGAAGAATATATTTAGTATTTTATTAGTGTCTTTTACACTTGCTAGTTGCTCAAGCTTTAAGGCCCAAAGAGTAGACTCTACTAAGTCTGATGAAAAAGCAATGGAGATAACGGATCAGTGGGTTCAAGGTGATACTGAACGAGTTGTAAGTGAGATCATTGAAAATATCTCGAAGCATAAAGGCTTTAAAAGGTATTTGATGAAAAGTGGAAAAACTCCTACTGTTTTCATTGGAGAAGTTAAGAACTTAACATCTGAAGCTTACTTTCCAATTAATGATATTAACGATGAATTCCTAAATGAAATATCTTCGAGTGGAGACTTTATTCTAGTCGATGCTTCTGCTCGTGAGAATATTTTAAAAGAAATCACGTACCAACACGACGGTATGGTTGATCCAAATACTGCTAAGAGTATTGGAAAGCAGGTCGGTGCAGACTTAATGATCTTTGGAAATGTTTATATGAAGCCAGCGACTAGAAAAGGCAAAACGATTAAGCAGTATTCTATTAATATTAGAATGACTAATATTGAAACTGGTCTTGAAGTTCTTAGAACACGTTCTAAATTATCAAAATATTCTGAACAGAGCTCTAGTGGATGGTAAAACTTCTTAAGTCTTTCTATTTTCTAGGTTTTTTAGTACTTGTTGCTTCTTGTGCAACAGGTACTAAGGAAGTCAAATATAAGCTACGTTCTCAAGTCATATCTGGAGATTATTCAAAAGCTCTTTCTACGCTTGAGACGTCTAAGTATTTTAAAGAAAACCAGCAGTCTAGATTATTATTCTTGATGGAAAAGGGATTGATTTATCATGGTATGGGTAGGTTTGCTAAATCAATTGAAGTCTTTGAGGAAGCAAAAACCTTGGCTCGAAAGCAGTATACGGTGAGGATTTCGAAGAAGTTAACCACTTATATTGGTAACGATAGTTCAGATATTTACTATGGCGAAAAGTACGAACTCTCAATGCTTTACTTTTATCAATCATTAAATCATTACCTTCTTTCATTCGCACAAGATAAAGAGATTGAGAAGGTTGTAGATGGAAAACAAGTTTTCCAACGAGTTGAGCTTTCTGATAAAGATAGACGTGATGAACTTTTTAAAGCTAGGGCAGAGTTGTTAGCATGGGATTCATTTTTAAAAGAATTGGGATCAGAACGTGCAGGAGAATCTGTTTTCAAGAATGACCTTGCTGCGAAGGTTTTAGGAGGATTCATCCATGAGGCAATTGGGACAAGAGATGATTTGCAGATAGCTTATCAACTATATAAAGATGCTTTAATTTTACTTGTCAAAAACTATGGAGCTTACAAAACATTTAACTCAAACTTTGAGAGTTATGTAAAAGATTTCGAAAAATTTCCTTCATTAGGAGTCTTAAAAGTTAAAAAGAACTATATTACAGAGACTGATAGGCAAGTGGAACTAAAAGAGTTTTTACAAACAAAAGTTTTAACTTTTGCTAAGAAGTATCGCAAGAGGTCTTGGAAACAAGAAATTAGACCTTTTGATATTGATTTATCAAAGATTAAGACCAAGAAAAGCTCAAATATAACCCTTGTTCTTCAAGAGAGCATTATCCCAGATAAGTTTGGTGAAAAGCAGTACTATGGATTGGGTAAAGAATTGAGCAAAAGTCCTGGAGGAGCAATCCTAGCTATTTTTGCTGCCGATGTTCTCGGATTGTTTCCACCACCAAAGTCTTATAATCCAGCTGGGGCCCATCTTGGCTATAACGTTGCTAAGTTAGCTCTTTCAGAAGCTGCTGTGCAATTTGAATTACCAAAAATTGAAAAAAGTAATCTCGACAATTCTATAGTTTTAGAAGTGTGGAAAAAAAATAAAATTGTACTAGAGAAAGTCGTGCCAGTTGTTAATCCTCTCGGCGATATCGCTGAGCAAGCTGTAGTCGAACAGTCTGCTTGGTTATATCCGAAAATTGGAGCCAGGTTAGCTACTAAGCATGCTGTTGCAATTGTGGCAGCATTTGGAACTTATCAAGCATTAAAAGGTGATAAGGGTGATAATGAATTCTTGGCGAAAAATGCTGCTATCTTACAATATATAGCGAGTAGTAAAGGCATTGAGGCTTCTGAGCAAGCGGATGTTCGCCAGTGGAGTACAATTCCAAAGGCCTTAAGAATGTTAGACTTTTATCTTCCTAATGGTTCCTACAGGCTAGTTCTGCGCTCTAATGCAAAAGTCCCTAAAACCCACCAAATAGGTCAGCTAATAGTGAGTGGGCAGCAAAAGAATCACTTAATTCAAACGAGAGTAAATTTTTAAAGTCTAGTTTCTAAAAGTCCGAAAAATGGTTAATGAAGTTTTATTTAAAATCATTATCCATTTTTCTACTTTTGAGTTGCTCACAAGCTTTATTGGCTAAGAATTTCCAGCGTCATGCAAGAGTTATACATATAGATTCTGAGCAAGCTTGGGGAAAGCCTTGGTATAACTCGTCAATTGCTGACAGGTTTTCTTTAGATAAAATAATTAACACTCTAAAGAAGTCGAAAACAGGAAAGGCCATTTTAGATAAGGCCCTCTTAAAAGCAAAAGCAGATGGTCAAACATTAGAGGATATTGTTGTTGTTGGTCGTAGCTCTTTGACTGATACAACATTAATTAGAAAGTTTTCACCTACTAACCCTACAGAGATTACCTACGAAACAAGATCTAAAGTATTTATAAATAAATCACTTACCTTTAGAGATGCTGTTTTAGACTTGGCCCATGAACTAACTCATTACTCTTATAGAGAACCATTTAACCCATATGTAACTCAGTTTACTGTAGATCAATTTGTTTCATCTGTTATCGAGGGAAAGGGTGGGGAAGTAGATGCCTATATAGTTGAATGCAGAGTTCTTAAGGAACTTAGACCAAGTTCTTATAAAAGTAATTCAAACTGTCAAAATGTTGTGGACCCAAACTCTGGTCATCTTTCTAAGGACCTCGGAGTGAGAAAATTCTATGAAATTGGTGAGTATGATGACTCTCTTAAGCAAATTTTAAATAAATATGGTTGGAGTAAATCAAAGTTTCCTAAAGTTCAAAAAGGAGAGGCCCTCTATATTTCTTCAGCCTATGGTTTACCGTACCCAGTTGCAGCGATTTCTGAGTTTACGACGATTATGGGCAAGGCGTGTCAAAATGACTTCAATAGACTAACTCTAATGAGAGAGCGTATTGCTGACTCATCTGGACGTGCACCAGCTTCATTAATTCAATCTTCTTTTACTAGACTTTTTAGCTCTTACAGGGCGCGTTGTTCTCAATTTCATCAATAAATTCTTCGTTTGATACAATTTGTCACGAGATTGTGCAAAGCGTTTCTCTAAGCAAATCACAATTTTTTCATGGCCTTACATTGACGAAAACGTGTGTGAAAGGTAAAAATATGAGATAATTTTCAAAATTTATTACACTGATAAGAAAGGAAAACGCGAATGCAAGACAGCGTTGTTTTAATGAAATTGGACGATTTCTTCAATTGGGGTCGTAAGAACTCACTTTGGCCAATGACTTTTGGTCTAGCTTGTTGTGCTATTGAAATGATGGCAACAGGTGCTGCTAAGTATGATCTTGAAAGGTTTGGTTGTGGAGCTTTTATGGCAACACCGAGAAGAGCTGATCTAATGATTGTAGCTGGAACAGTAACTCTTAAGATGGCACCAAGAATAGTCACTCTTTATGAGCAAATGGCAGAGCCTAAGTACGTTATCTCAATGGGATCTTGTGCGAATAAAGGTGGTCCATACTGGCAACATGGTTACCATGTTTTAAAAGGTGTTGATGAGATTGTTCCTGTTGATGTTTATGTTCCTGGATGTCCTCCAAGACCAGAAGCATTGATTGAAGGATTAATGACTCTTCAAAAGAAGATCGCTAATGAGAGACTTCTAAGAGATAAGTGGGTGAAGCATGCTTAATGAAATTGTAACATTTTTAAATAATGAAGTTTCAGGGTGTAATGCTGTTTTAAATACTGCTGAAGTTGGAGATAGCTCAATCACTATCGATGCTAAACATATTAAACCTGCATGTGTTGCACTGAAAAATAGTTCAACTTTTAAAATGAATGTTCTTCAAGTTATCTCTGGAGTTGATTATCCTGAGACTAGTGAAATAGAAATAAGTTATATGCTGGCTTCGTTCATTGAGAATACAGAATTTATCTTAAAGATAAGGGTACCAAGAGGAGATGATTCCAATCTTCCTAGTGTTGAGTCTGTTTGTGATGTTTGGAAATCTGCAAACTTTCTTGAAAGAGAAACTTACGACATGCTTGGTGTAACTTTTGAAAATCATCCAGATCATAGAAGAATTCTTTGTGGTGATGACTGGAAAGGTTATCCACTTCGTAAAGATTATGTTGTCGAAAAAGTTTACAACGGAATGGTTGTTGACCCTGAAGAAAAAATTAATAAAGCCGATATCGAATTCTTTGCAAAGATGAGACTTGAGCATGAAGATCCAACAGCAGTTTCGGGGTCATGGGTTGATGACCACGCGTGGATTGATCAAGACCTTTCTTCTAAGGCCAAAAATAGAGTTGCTGAAGTTAAAGCAGCTAAGAAGGCAAAGGCAGCGGAAGCAGCTGCTCAAGAGAAGGGGAGTAAGGATGACTGATATGAATACAGAAAAATTAAAAACTGAACTTCTTACACTTAATATGGGTCCTCAACATCCGGCGACGCACGGGGTTTTGAGAGTTGAAATAAAGACAGACTCTGAAACTATTGCAGAAGCGATTCCTCACCTTGGATACCTTCACAGATGTAAAGAAAAACATTCTGAGTATTTAGATTACAGAGGTATTATTCCTTATACGGATAGAATGGACTACCTTGCTTCAATGAATATGGAGCACGGATATTGTTTAGCGATTGAAAAGATGCTTGGTACTGAAGTTCCAAGAAGAGCTGAGTATGTTAGGGTTATAGTTGCTGAGTTGCAAAGAATTGCTTCTCACTTAATGTTCTTTGGGACTTATGCTATTGACCTTGGGGCATTTTCTCCATTCCTATATGCTTTCCAAGATAGAGAATTTATCCTAAGAATCTTTGAAGAGCTTTCTGGAGCTAGGTTACTTTATAATTACATTTGGATTGGTGGAGTTTGGACAGATATTAATGATGCTCAACTCAAGCGAATTGAAAACTTCCTCGAAGAGTTGGAAGAGAATGTTAAAAAGTATCACTCTCTAGTAGGTGAGAACTCAATCTTTATTGGAAGAACTGCAAACGTAGGTGTTATTTCTGAAGAAATGGCCTATGAGTACGGTGCAACAGGACCTGTTCTAAGAGGTTCTGGAATTGATTGGGATTTAAGAAAGAAAAGACCTTATTCAATTTATGAAGAATTTGATTTTGATGTAATCACTGGTAAAGGTCTTAAGGGGCAAGTAGGTGATTGTTGGGATCGTTACCATGTTAGAATTCTTGAAATCTTTGAATCTATAAAGATTGTTCGTCAATGTCTTGAGGGAATTGAAGAAGGACCTATTATGGGGAAGGTTCCAAAGGTTCTTAAGGTACCTAAGGGTGAAATCTATATGAGAACTGAGTGTCCAAGAGGAGAGCTTGGTTACCATATTGTTTCTGATGGAGGTAAAACTCCTTATAGAGTAAAGGTTAAGTCATCATGCTTTACTCACGTTTCTATGCTTCCTGAGATGGCCCCTGGTCAGATGATTGCTGACTTTGTTGCATCTATTGGTAGTATTGATATTGTTCTTGGAGAGGTAGACAGATGAGTAATGCAACTACACTTACAGTAAATAAAGATCAAGAAGGACTTACATTTAAAAAGTGGTTTATGAATATCGTTAGAGCAGTTGTTTCTGTTTCTAAAGGTATGATGATTACAATGAAGTATGTCTACGGTGTAAAGCCTGTAACAATTGAATATCCAGAAGTTAGAGAGGTACTTCCTGATAACTCTCGTTCTAGATTATTTAATGATGCTGAAAATTGTATTTCTTGTTACCAGTGTGCCATGGCCTGTCCAGTAGACTGTATTTATATTACAGCTACTAAGAGAGATGCAGATGCACCAAAGTTGAAAGCATCAAATGGTAATCCAATTAGATTGGATCTTCAGCAATACACAATCGATACAGCGCTTTGTTGTTATTGTGGGCTTTGTACAACAGTTTGTCCTACAGAATGTCTAACTCATACTACGGATTACGAGTTTGCTCAGTATACACTTGATTCAATGAAGTATGATTACCTTGCTCCTGACATAAGAGCTTGGCGAGATCGTATCGTAAAATAAATATTAGAAAGCTTCCTTGATGGAAGCTTTTTTTTTACCTTTTTCTCCACTTTGCATAGGTTTTAACTAGGCCTAGTACAAGCTGCTCTGAATAGCTTCTAGAGCTAAAGTCATCATTTAACTTCGAGATTAGTTCTACGTAGTAATCAATTCGAGACGTATTTTCTGGAAGCTCTGAAACGATTAAAGAAAGTTCATTGGAGGCCTCAAGAAAATCTGGAGAATATTGAGTATTTGTACTTCCTGCAATTGCGTATGATTTTGAGACTTCGCTAAAAGTTTTCATTAGCTTGTCCATTAGATACTCAGAACCTTGGTCATCAATATCAATACCATTGTGTGTCGCTGCTGTTTTTAATTCTCTAAGGTCTGTGTCATGAATAAAGAATGAGAGTACCTTTTCGAAGTCATAGCCCCAGCTTGTTTTCTTTACTTGAACGCCTTGGCACACAAGATTTAAGGCCTCATCTTTCGAATTCGTGATGGTTTTTTCACTTATAGACTTTATTTTTAGTAGACCATTTATAGTTTTACATTGGTAATCACATGAGAACTTTGCTCTCTTGGGAAAGTCAGCAGTGAAGTCATACGCTATATAAATCTTTGAAGAGGGAATTGCTATGCAATGATTTAGTTTTTCAAAAGAGCTTATGGCATAGGCAGAACAAGAAAGTGCCATAGAAGCAATTACTATAAATTTATTCATAAAATCCTCTTTTAGGAAGTTTTTATCAATCTCTATAGAGAAGTTAAACTAAATTGTAATAATTTTAGGCTATTATAATGGAGAATAATCTAGATGAGCTTATTTCTTAATAATAGAAAGGCCATATTTATTATAAATGCTTTTAAGTTTTCCTGACTTTTTAAGGCGCTCCATTTCTTTATCAAAGAAATTGAGTATTCTAGCTCGGTCTTTTTCGGTTACTTTTTTAGTTAGAGATATAAAGTTGTCAAAAAAGGCTATACTATTTGATATTTTCACAACTTTTGAAAATTTATTTTGATTCAGTATATGTTGAGTTGTGTAGGCACCACCAATGAAGACGTCAATTCTTTTTAGATTAATTAATTCGAAGGCCTGACTGTGACCAGTCTCCTTGCTTAGCCACAATGTTCTTTCTGAGTTTTTTAAGAACTCATTTATTTCTTTTACTTTATAGTTAAAGTCTTTAATGGCAGCAATTTGAATATTTTGAAGTGAGTTTATATCGTTATACTTCCACTCAGAGTCCTTGTGTATAAAGAAACTTACAGGTTGAGATAGAGCAGGGGTATTTGGAAAGTAGTTATTATTAAAATTTTCAATTGATCCACCAACAAATCCATCTATCGTTTTATTCTCAATTTCAGAATAGGCCCTCTTGATACTCATGAATTTATAGGTAGGTTCATAAGGTCCATTAGAAAAGATCTCATTATTAATCTCAATCATAATACCTGGTTTCTCTGGGTTGTCTTTGCAGATCAGGGGACAGTAGTCTAGTGTTCCAAATGTTAATACTTTCTTTTCTTGATGAGCTTGAATATTCAAAATAAAAATGCAGCTCAAGAACAATCGCTTAATAATCTTTTCTTTATTAATTTTCATAATTTAAAAAATGAATTCTCTACAGTTAATCTTATTATATCTGATGTTGTTATTATTCCAGCTAGAGTTCCTTCTGAATTAACAATAGGTATAGAGTTTATCTTCTCTCTTAAAAGGACATGAGAAATTTTTTCAATTGGTGTATCCACGTGAGCGCAAATAATTAAAATAGACATAATATCTTTGCTCTTCAAATAATTATAACCGCCATTTCCCTTATGTCTTAAAACATCTTGATCGCTGATCATTCCGCAAATCTTTCCATTATTAAGAACAGGAATATGTCTAAATTGATATTTAGAAAATAGCTTTTCAATATTGGAGATAAGTTCTTCGTCAGTTACAGTAATAGGAGAGTTACTCATAACATCTATGGCCCTAAAGTCTTTTTTGTTTGGGTTTGACTCTGACTTCCTTTTTTCCCATTGGTCGGTAGTCATATTATTAGGCTTAGTTGAATCAAGAATCGAGGTTTCACCATCTGCTAGGTAACTAAACTGATAAGTCATCAGCTTTCCCTGGTGAGTTAAATAAAACATATTTTCTCCTTTCTCTATTCTACTATTTTATATGGAATAATCTAGTGAAACCATGAGAAAAGACATGTAAGTTGGCAGTTTTTAAGTATTTATTAAGCTAAAGGCCTTTGTAAAGGACTGAAATTATTGCTCGTTTTTTAAGGTTAAGGTAATTTTTCTTACTTATGTTAAGTTAGTCTTATGAATGCTCAAGAATTGAAACTTAGAACACTATCTAGTCGTGCCGAAATTACAAAATTATTAAAGAGGTTTACCGAGGAGAATCTTGAAGTAAAAGTCTTCGAACCTCTTAGTGATGAAACTTGTGAGACGCCTCCATTTAAGATTGGGCAAATCTTTAAGGTTAGTTCAAAAGATGGGACATTTTCAATTAGACCTGTTGATGATAATTTCACAAATTTTGAAAAGAAGAGAAATATTTTTTTAAAAGTTGAGCAAGAGGGAATAGAGTTTACTTGTTTTGCTGAAAACTTTGGAGAGAAGTTTGGAAGCTTTAATATTCCAAGTGAAGTCTTTATAAGAGAGAATAGAAGACATCCAAGAACTATTCTTACTTCAAAATTATATATGAAAATCCGATCGAATGGCTTTGAGCAAGATCTGCGCATTATCGATATTTCTCAAGGTGGAGCTTGTTTGTATGTACAAGAGGAATTGGATACTTTTATTAAGCACTTTGAAACTTTTGAGGTTCTTTCCATTTCTGGAGTTGAAAATTTTCCGATGACATTTGCTAAAGTTATTCACTCTAGAACACAAAAAGGTACATCTGTGATGAATTGCTTGAAAGTCGGAATAAGCTTCGAAGATATTATTGAAGAAGAACTAATAAAAGAGATTATTTAAATCCTTTTTAGAACTACTCCTTTAAGGTAGTCGCCTTCTGCAAAACCGCCTAATGTCTTACAATCTTCATCCATTTTGAGTTGCTTCTCTATAGATAACTTTTCTTTTCCTGCAAGTTCTCCAATCTTCTCATTGAACTTCTTTCTTGAAGTTTGGTGAGTATTGATAAAGGCAACAATTTTTCCTGAATCAGACAAGCAGGCCGACATAAGAGGAATAAGTTTGTCATAGCTTTTTAAAGAATTTTGACTTCTTTTTCCATCACTTGAGAAACTTGGAGGATCGCAGATGATAAGATCAAACTTTTCGCCTGCTATAGAAAAATCTTTAAGTGCTTTTTCTACAGATGAAATTTTACTTGTGTGCTTAGAAGCATCAAGTTGAGGGTTTAGCGCAAGGTTTCTTTCTAACCAATCAATATAATCTTTACTTAAGTCTACACTTGTTACATGTTCGGCCTTAAGTGATAAAGAGAATAAACTAAAGGCTCCAGTATATGAGTATAAGTTTAGAACTCTTTTCGACCCTCTAATTTCATTTGTAAGCTTTTTTCTTATTGAAGACATATCAGAATAAATTCCAATATCGTACCTATAATCAAACTTTAAGTGGTAATTAATGCCAAATTCTTTAATAGTAATTTCATTAACTTTATTCTCAAGGTCGGAGAATTTAACCGAGTCAGCCTCTTTTCTTTGTTGGAAAATTGTCTTGTCTACCTCTGGAAAATATTGAGCACAGAGCTTTTTAATAATTCTTCTAATATCATTTTTAAAGTAGTACCAAAAGTCACAATATATCTGAACGAGTACGATATTATTAAATTTTTGAATCATTAACCCAGGTATTCCATCAGCTTCAGCGAATGCTAAGTAGAAATTGTCACGGTTTAATTTTTCTTGGACCTTAGTTCTCTTTAAAATAGAGTCTTCGAGCCTAGTTGCAAAAGATCTAATAAAGCCATTCGGTGATTCTGGCATCTCTTTACCTATTTCCCATATTCTCGCTTTAACTTTCTTGTGAGTTGGGTCATGTAATAAAAAAATACGATCGTCAGACTTAGGGTCTTTTCCTATTAATAAATTTTCTTTTTTAGGAAAGTCTTTAGTGAAAGAGTCGGCAGTTACCCAAGGATGTCCTTTCTTGGCGTGTTTAATAGTTGCAGGGTGAAGTGCGACTCTAGGAAGCTTATGTTTTTTTACCATAATTAAATTTCTTCTTTTAATTGAGCTAATTTTTCGATGGCATTTTCTGTCATAAAAAGTAACTGATTAGTTAGGGCGAATGGATCATGAAACTCTTCTATGCCCACATCAATAAGACTTTCTTTCATACTAAGCGAGAGTTCAGTATACGGATCGATATCTTGGCAGATTTGCTTAAGTTTAGCGATCAGTATTTGAAGGTCGAGAATAGTGCTATCTTCTCTGTAACCTAAAGGTCGTTGCGTTTTTGAATTATCTATATGTTGTGTTTTCATGTTTATTGTTTATTTCAAAAAAAACTTTTAACGTCAATCGTCAAATGATATCCGACAGGTAACTATGCAGAATCTATTAATATTTTTCCCAATCATTTTCTTATTTCTTCGTCCTAGTATGTTTCGATTACAAAAGAAAAATTACATAGCTGCGCTGCGTTTGATTGATGGTAAGGAACACCTGGCCGATTCTAGGTGTGAGTTCTATAGATCTGTCGAATTACTTTTAGAATTGCGTAGATTATATGGACCAAAAGTAAATACGGCCCTTATAAATTTAAAGGCAGAGATTCATGAGCAAAGAAGACAATTAAAAGAGATTTGGTCCATTTCACTTGCAAGCTATCTGCAACAGGCCCTTATGTTCATCATGATAATTGTTATGATTTTCATATCAACATCGTTATTTCAATCCGTCGAAATTCCCTATAGCTCCCTTACAATCTTACAACTGCTATCAGTATTGCTAATGATTTCGGCGCAAAAACTACTTTTCAATTACTTTATTTATCCTACTCAATTACGGTATCAAAGTTTGGTGGTTCTCAAAAGTCTTTCACAAAGTGGACTTTCCGTTTCAAAAGTTCTCTCTCAAATCAATTGGGCGAAAATGAAGAAATCTCACTCTGCGAGTTGTAAGGTATGGGATACAACTCTTTATGAAGTTGTGACTAAATGGCAAGCTAGTGGAGTTGGTCTTGAGATAGGCTTGAAAGAGCTTAAAGAAGAGATATTATTTATTAAAAAAAGTCAGTGGAAGAGATATAAGGAATATATGGGCGCCACGAAGTTAGTGTGTTTACTGATAAGTGGTTTTCTTAGCTACTTTGTATATTTATTTACCTTAATGGAGTCATTTTTAGCTCAAAACTAGTGGCGTTAACATTGTAATTTGAGTCCTTGTAGTCTATTTTATTGACTACTTATACTATTGAAATAACGCGAGGCAAATTATGGCACAACCTAATGATAAGCAAATAATCTACTCAATGAATAGAGTTGGAAAAGTCTATAAAAGTAAACATGTTCTAAAAAATATTAGTCTCTCATACTTTTATGGAGCAAAAATTGGTGTTTTAGGTCTTAACGGGTCTGGTAAGTCTACGCTACTTAAAATCCTTGCTGGTATTGATGAAGATCACCTTGGTGAAACTCACATGGCCAAAGGTTACACTATTGGATACCTAGAGCAAGAGCCAATGCTTGATCCTGAAAAAACAGTTAAAGAAATTGTTCAAGAGGGATGTCAAGAAGTAGTAGAAATGCTTGCTAAGTTTGAAGAAATTTCTCTGAAGTTTTCTGAGCCAATGAGTGATGACGAAATGAATGCTCTATTAGACAAGCAAGCAGCTCTTCAAGACAAGCTTGATCATGCAGAAGCATGGGAACTTGATAGTAAGCTTGATCTAGCGATGGAGGCATTAAGATGTCCTCCAAGTGATCAAAAGTGTGGAGTTCTTTCTGGTGGTGAAAAAAGAAGGGTAGCGCTTTGTCGTTTACTACTTCAAAAACCAGATATTTTACTTTTAGATGAACCGACTAACCATCTTGATGCTGAAACTGTTTGGTGGCTTGAGCGTCACCTACAGCAGTACAAAGGGACTGTTATTGCCGTTACCCACGATAGATACTTCTTGGATAATGTTGCAGGCTGGATACTTGAGCTAGATAGAGGAGAGGGGATCCCTTTCCAAGGAAATTACACTGATTGGTTAGATGCTAAAACTAAGCGTCTTGCTAAGGAAGAAAAGACTGAATCTAAAAAGCAAAAAGCGATGAAAGAGGAACTTGAGTGGATTAGAAGTTCTCCTAAAGCTAGACAGGCTAAATCTAAAGCTAGAATTAAAAGTTATGAAGAAAGATATAAATCAAGCCAAGAAAAGAGAAATGAAACGAATGAACTCTTCATTCCAACAGGTCCTCGTTTAGGGAACTCCGTAATTGAGGCAATTTCAGTTGGTAAATCTTTTGACGACAAAGTTCTTTATGAAGACCTTAATTTCCAACTACCTCCTGGTGGTGTTGTTGGGATTATTGGTGCCAACGGTGCGGGTAAGACAACGCTTTTTAAAATGATTAACAAAGAGCTGGAGCCGACTTCAGGGGAATTTAAAATTGGAGACACGGTTTGTCTTAGTTATGTAGATCAAGGAAGAAGCCTTGATCCTGAAAAGACTATCTATGAGACAGTTTCTGGTGGAACTGAATTTTTAAAGCTTGGTGATCAAGAGATTAATGCTAGAGCATATATTGCAAAGTTTAACTTCTCAGGTGAAGATCAAAAAAAGAAAGTCTCTGAGCTTTCAGGTGGAGAGAGAAATAGAGTTCATCTTGCAACGACTCTGTTAGGTGGAGGGAATGTGCTTCTACTAGATGAGCCTACAAACGACTTGGATGTGAATACACTTCAGGCCCTGGAAAAAGCTCTCGTTGATTTTGCCGGTTGTGCTGTTATTATTTCTCACGACAGGGCATTTCTAGATAGATTAGCTACTCATATCTTGGCCTTTGAAGGTGATGGTGAAACTATTTGGTTTGAAGGTAACTTTGCTGACTACGAAGAAGATAAGAAAAAGCGATTAGGTGAAGCTGCTGTTAACCCAAAACGTCACACATACAAAAAGTTGACGAGAGACTAGGCTTTTGAAGCTTTATAAATTTGGTGGCAGTAGTGTCAAAGATGCTACTGCTATGAGAAAGGTCACCTCAATTATTGAAGAAGAACCAGAGTGTTCGATAGTAGTGATTAGTGCAACCAAGAACACCACTAATGAACTTGAGTTGATAGCTAAGTACTCTTTAAATAATTTAGATCGTGCCCGCCATCAATGGTTAAGTACGCTTAAAAGGCACCAACAGATTTGTGAAGATCTTGGTGTCTACGTATCTTTTGAACATATTTCGGATGAAGTCCTAGAACTAACTCAATCATTAAATTGTTTAAATGAGATTGAACCTAAACTTATGGATCAACTTTATAGCGTAGGTGAAAGGATCTCAACTTTGATCTTGAATTCATATCTTCAAAAAGCAATTACACGAAAAGTAAGTTTAAAAGATGTGCGAGAAGTCTTGTTTACAGATGAGCAGTGGTCTTTTGCTTGTCCAATAGTTGAAAGAATAAAAGATTGTGCTTGGCCAATTACTAATAATGAAATTATTTTGACTCAAGGATTTATTGGGAGAACAGTTGACGGAGCTACGACAACATTAGGACGAGAAGGTTCTGATTTTAGTGCAACCCTTCTCGCTCAAGCTCATGGCTGTAATGAGGTTTGTATTTGGACTGATGTTGAGGGAGTGGCGACGTTAGACCCTAGGCTTTCCAGTGAGGCCCAGTTCCTTTCTACGATGAGCTATGATCAAGCTGCAACTTTGGCCAGTCTCGGAGCGAAGGTTTTATTTAAAAGAACACTTGAACCTGCTAAAAAAGAAGGGTTTCTAGTGAGAGTTAAGTCGACAATGAAGCCTGATTTAGCGGGAACAGTTATTAGTAGTATTCCAAACGAGTCCAAGTATATTGCTATGGCAGTTGAAGGTTCTTTCATTTCAATAATTGGTCGTGAACTTTCACAAGATATTCTAAAAAACTATCTCTTAGAAAAAGAAATTTCTCCTTTGAGTATAAGCTCTACGGAAAACTCTATTAGTTTCGAGATAGCTAAGCAGAAAATGAACTCAGCTGTTGACCATATTCATGATTTGATTCTAACAAATCTTCATAATGTGTAACTCCACATTCTACATTAAGAAGCTTTATCACCTCAACGACCTTCTTATCTTCCATGTGTATAATAATATCAATTCCTGATGCAATTAGTTCTAGTGCTATGTCATTATTGATACCGTTCATTTTAGAATATAAACATAGCAATGTTGAGAGTCGCTGAGGAACTTTTGCGGCCGAATTCGCATGAATTGAACCAATAAGTCCCTTATGTCCATTATTTGCATTGAGGATGAAAGGAATACATTCGTGGGATCTAATTTCTCCTACAATAACCCTATCAGGCCTTAGTCTGAGTGAATAATTACAATAATCATTTAGTGAGTGACCATTCTGGGGACCAGATAGAAGTCTTGTAGAACACTGATTGGGAGAGATCAGTTCATGAGTATCTTCTATAATAATAAGGTGTTCTTCCTTATCGGCCTCACTTAAAAGTGTAGATATAAATGATGTTTTACCGGAGCCTGTTGAACCTGAGATAAGAATATTCTTTCTATTTTTGAATAAATTAATAACTATATTTTGGACTTTTAAAGAAGAGAAATATGAAGAAATAGGGTAGCTTTCCTTAGTATGAAATCTAATAGAAGCTTTATGTGAATGTTCGCAACTAAGAGATTTGTGGGTTAGAGAGATTCTTATATCTTGATTACCAATTCTATACTTAAAACTAACAAAGGGAGAGTTCTCATTCCAATCTATCCTTTCTTTTATACAAAGCAATTCTAGTGACAACTCAAGATCTTGCTGACTTATGCCACATTCGGTAGATTTTCTGCTATTTGCATAAATATATGTAATTGTTTTTGCACTATGAATAAGTATTTCTTCAATAGTAGAATCATATTGTATGAATTGTAGGTGCTCTATTTTTTCATACCAGTTTATGAGTAAATCTTTTGGTAGTAGAATTTGCCAATCTTTTCCAAATTCAATTTCTAGATTTGAAATGATTTGTTCCACACTCGGACAGTGAGCCCTTTGGATAGACTTCTTTATATAACTTCTACATAAATGTTTTAAATCATCACTTAAGTTCATTAAATTTCCTCTAGTTTGAAATAAATTAAGATATGTTTATTCGAGGTTAATTCATTATCGTTTGAGAAAAGTTTTCCAAGTAAAGGAATACTACTTACATACGGCAAGCTGTTAGATTGAGACTGTACTCCCGTGTGAAACAACTCACTTACTTTAGTTACAGAATCTAATGGCAGAAGAAGACTTGTTGAAAGTCTATTTGAAGTTATAGTTGGGTTCTCTCCTGCGTTTGGTTTTGAAAGTTCTGTTTCAAGAGAGAGTTTGTATTTGTCTCCATTTTTTCTGACTTCTGTTGTCAATTTTAGGCCGGCAAATTTCCATTGTGTATTTGATGATTCCTTTGTTCTAATAGTAAAAGGAATGTCACTTCCAAGACTTATTGTCGCACTTTCCTCCTCTGATAAAATCATTTGAGGAGTTGCTAAAGATGATATTTGCGCACTATCCTTGGTAAAGATGACCTCGTTATTATTTATTAGAGAGTTAAAGTCCTTTTTTAGAATATTTTCGACTTTTGAACTTAAAGCATTCATACCTAGTCCTTGATTAATTCCGGTTGCACTTTCAATGAGAATAATCCTTGCTTTTAGTAATATATTTGGACGAAGGTAAGCTCTGTCTAGCGCAAAAAATACGATGGGGATTTGTGGCATCAGCAAGTTTTCTGGCTTTATTTGAGTACTTAAATTTTTTTCGAATGTACACTTTAAGGGAATTTCACTAAAGTCACACTCGACAGGTGTAAGATGACTATCTAGAAGTTTTGTGTAGATTATGGAAGTCAATTGCTTGCTAAAGTTTTTCTCTAGATGAATATTTTGATCAAGAGGGTATAACTTAGAAGTTCGTTTCTTTAATACATCGCCAAGACTTTTGAGTTGCTCTAAATTTGTAACTGGAGTTGAAAAACTCAGTTTTCCATTATTAAGTGAAGGGTTTAGACCTTGTCCATCAAGTACCTTAATATCTTCATCTAAAGACATTTTTTGAACTTTACTGATGACTTGCACCATAACTCTTGTTTTAGGGGTATTTTTACTCCAAATTGTTAATGTCGAAACCCCTAAGTGTTTTGCCCTTATGATGAGTGATTTTTTGTCAGTTGAGGGCGTCGCTATGATTAGCTCTTTATTACTCATTGCGTAAGATGAACTCTGACTAAAGGGAAGTCTTCTATATTCTCCAATGGACAAAACAATAGATGATGACTCCTTTTCATAATATTCAGTACTTAGAGTATTGGGGGAGAGAATAAAAATATGGCCTAGCACAATTATTTTGACAATTTGTCTGCAACTAGGTAAAAAACCAGTTCTAATTAAAGAAAATAGTACTTTAAAGATTTTAATATATAGGAGAGATATCATGGTATCTAACACAAAAATTACTGAAAACAGAAGAAGAAACAAGAAGACAAAAGCTGGTGCTAAAAGAAAGGCCGCTAATAAGAACAAGGGAACAACTCCTAAGTTTGCAATTCACCAAGACTAATAGTCAAAGTGTAATTTATATATTTAAAGGCCTATTAATAGGCCTTTTTTTATTTCCAATAAACCCCCAAAGTTCGCTCTAAAATATATCTATTTCTAAAAACTAATTTGATTTCATCATTATTTTCAAGGCAAAGATGCGCAGCTTTAGGCTTCGTTTTACTAATACAGCTATTCTCATTTAATTCGAATTTATAGTATGAACTAGGTAGCTTAAATCTATTCTTAAAAATTCTTTCAATTAGGAGAGCTTTAGCGTTTTGGGTGGTCTTATAGGAAACCAAAATATAGGGAGTCGCAAAGCTAGTATTCATTAAAATTAATAGTGTGATACTAAAGAAGAATTTCATATCTTTTTTCCTTTTTATTTTTTTTAGCTTTTCTTTGTGGAATGAGTTGCCAATTTTCTTGATTCATTAGGATCAAGCCAACTTTATCAACAGGTATTTCAATTTCAAAAAAATCGGAATCAGCTTTTAATGCTATGATTTCAATATTCTCAATTTCAATATGTTTGATTTTGTGAAAGAGGTTTGCTCTTGTCGCATCTTCGCTAACAAAGGATTGGGCCTTTATCTTCATTCTTAAGAAATTTTCTTTTACTTGTTTCTGTGGAGCAGGTACTGAAATTGGCTTATTCATCAAAATAGACCTGAGGCCATGAGATATAAAGAAAATTAGAATAAATTTAATTATCAAAAAACGCTGTTTTTTCTTATTTCGGATCTCTGTAGATTCTTTGAATATTTTTAGACTTGAATCTATTCCATTTATACTTGAATTCATGTAGCTCTCTTTTTTCGATTTTTTGTATATGTATTATTGCCTTAGTAAAGCTCATTAAACTTAAGCAAAGCACGAATAGGAATACCGATACTTCTATTTGACTGATTCCTCTATTGTCCATAGTCACCTCTAGTTCATATATCCAACACATCTTGGAAGAGCTAGATTTCAGGACAATAGGACTCTATTTTTTTCACTTGTGAAGCGAAATTGGACAAATTAATTTATAAGGATGTAAGCTTGATAGAGAGGAGCCAATATGATCAAAGAAATATCTATTTTTCTTATAGTTGCCGTTTTTTCAAATCAGATTTTCGCCGTAGGTAAGCTTGCTACTATTTCGAAGTCCATCTTGATAGAGAGTTCACACTCTGATGTCTTTGATATTGTTAAAAATACAATGAATGATTATCTTTGGAGAAGTGAGGTTAATCACATGAGTTCGAATGGGGAGTTTGAAATAGGGACCATTTATACAGAGGATGCTCACATTGGTTTTGCAAAGAACTTTATAACTAGAACTCAATTAGTTGAGCTCAAGAGTGAAGACTATGCTTTCTATATTACACCCAAAGATTCTCCTTACTACCTTGAAAGTCTACGTCAGGTAAAGAGGATTGATCATAATAGAACTCTATTTACTTACACTGTTAAATTTGAGGCCTCTATGAGTAAGGCTACAATTGGAATTTCGCTCCCAGCGAAGGTTTTAGAAAAGTCCTATGGTGTGATAATGAATAAATATCTTAGAAGTTTAAGAAATCATTTAGAGGATGGAGAGTCTTTCGAGTCTCTATATAAACCTTAGTTGAAAGAGTAGATTTGACAGTTACTTTTGACTTTAGAGAAGATAAAAAGTTGGTCGAATAATAAAAGGCCGAAAAAGTTCTCGTTTTAAAGCTTGTTGTCTCATCTAGATTTCTAATAAATCCTAATTTTACTTTATATGGGTGTGCTTGAAGTAAGTGCATTTTACAGCTCTTTGCACATTCTTTTATAGCATTTGTATTTCTATAGTATTTATATAATTCGTAGTTTTGTTTTAATATTAACCCCTTTATAAGTACCGATGCAGTTTGTGAAACATATGGAATTTTTGAATGCTTAAGAGGGAAGTTAACTCTGATAATTTTATTAGCTTGAGCAATTGATGAGACGAACTCTGATAGATAAAATTGTGACTTTCGCATACAGATTAGTGTATTTAGTTTTGTAGATGCTTGCTTGTATGTATTCAATGAATGACCTATCACAATGACCATGATCCCACTAAGAACAAGTAAGAGTAAGCACATTATTAACTGAGAAGAGCCTCGTTCATTTTTTATCATTTTGAAAGAGTATAGTCTTTGTTTAGAATAATATTTAAATCATTTGATGTAACTTTTCTTATTCTTCCGCATACATTGAAGTAACTTGTCTTAGATGTCAGAATTGTTTCTTCTAATGAATGAATTGACCTTCTATAGTGTATAGAGTTACAAGATGATCTTTTTAACAATGAAATGGAGTAGGTTGTTGTGGCCACAGTTATCGTGAGGCCCAACACTATTGAAGTTATGATCATTATCTTACAGGTATGGTTCTAACGACTTCTTTTTTCATTTTCTCAACACGTGTTTGTATGGTCTGCCCAAATTGTTTCATTGCGACTAGGCAGAAAATTCCTACTAAAGATGATATGATGACATACTCCATAACTCCCTGACCTTGTTGATTTCTTAGTAATTTCATTGTTGCTTTCATGGTTTCTCCTTTGAAAAAGTCTTTACTGAAGCGGTTGCAGGGGAGGTGCCAATGTCGGGAACCAAAAAACAGAGCTTTGCACTTTTTAAGAGTCCAGCTATTGGACCACTAGGAAAAAATAACTACCTGTAATTACGATTGCATGAGATTTGTGTCGAGATTAAAATAACTTCATGGACGATAAAACTAAATTATATGTATTCGCTAAAAAAGAAGTCTTTTTAATCTTCGTGTTTATGATTTTAATATCATTAACATCCTTCCTTTTAGGTGTGAAGATTGGTGTCAATAACTCATTCGAACAATCAGGTTACACTGTTGAGGATAAAGTTAAAGTTGATATTCTTTCTCCTGATGAAGAAAAGGTGAATGAGCTTGAAGAAGCTACAAAGAAAAATGACGAAGAAACATATAAAGCTTTAAAAGAAAAAACAGATAATTCATTAAAAATGAAGATGGAAAAAGAGTTTTTAAATGAAAATTCAAAGTTTAATTCTAGTGATACTCCTGCAGCACAGGATGTAGTAAAGAATAATGAAATTGCTGTAGTAGAAAAGAATGAAAAGCAAATAGAAGTACCGGCCCCAAAAAGTGATGACTTCACTGGTAAGCACACAATTCAGGTAGGAGCGTTCCCTTCCTTAGACGAAGCAGAAAGCTTCGCTAAAGGATTCAAGGCCAGAGGATATACACCAATTATCAATGAAGCGGTTATTCCCAACAGAGGAACTTGGTATCGAGTATCATTAGGTGTTTTTGATAATGTAAGTGACGCTAAAGATTATGTGCTTGAACATAAGTCATTATTCGAGTCCTCAGAATATCATTTCAAACAATTTGAATAATTCACATAAATGAAATAGTCTGGTAATATATCCTTATATCTCTATTAAGGAATTGTTATGACAAATATATATGCTCTTATTATGGCAGGTGGTCAAGGAACTAGATTTTGGCCAGAGTCTACTTCAAAAAAGCCAAAACAATATTTATCTCTAGTCTCTAAACAGAGTCTATTAGCGGATACTCTTGCACGACTTGAGGGACTTGTTGAAGTTGATAAGAGGTTTATTGTAACCGTTGAGGCCCAAAAACAATTAGCTTCTCAAAACTCACAGGGAATGATTGGTAAGTCGGGGATAGTCCTTGAGCCTAGCGGTCGAAATACAGCTCCTTGTATCCTTTTATCGATTGCTACTTTATTAAAAAATGGAGCAAGTAAAGATGATGTTGTCGCTATTCTACCCTCAGATCATGTTATTTTAAATAAGTCTGGTTTCCAACAAACACTCTCTCAGGCAACTCTTCTTTCTAAAGAAACTAAAAATATTGTTACGATAGGAATTCCTCCGCATTTTCCTCACACTGGATATGGATATATTCAAAGAGGCAAAGAACTAAGCGAAGGTTCCTTTAAAGTTAGTTCTTTTAAAGAGAAACCTAATTTTGAAACAGCTGCAAAATATCTTGAAGAAGGGAAGTACTTTTGGAATGCTGGAATGTTTGTCGCTGAAATAGGAGTACTATTAGATGAGTTTAAAGAACATTCTGCTGAGACTTTTTCTTTTTATAATGATCTCTATGAAGCTATAGGGGATGATAGTAAAGTTGCGAAGGTGTATTCGCAAATGCCTGCAGACTCTATTGATTATGCTGTTATGGAAAAATCTCAAAAAGTTTCTGTTTGTCAGGCGAACTTTGATTGGAATGACTTAGGCTCTTGGGATGCGTTAAGTTCGGTTATTGAAGATACTGATGGTAATACTCTCGTTGCAGGTTCCAATCATTACTTTGAAGAGTCAAAAGGTAATATTATCTTTGCCCCAGGGAAGTTTGTATCTTTAATTAATGTAAATGATCTAATTATTATATCCAATGAAAAGAATGTAGTTGTTCTTCCAAAGAGTGACTCTCAAAATGTTAAAAATGTTGTGAGTTTCTTGAAAGAACAAGACTGGGGAAAAGAGCTGCTATAGTTCTTTTCCTTCTGGGTAGCTCTTTAAAACTCTATCGAAAACCTTCTGACTAGATGAAAGAAATATTTTCTTTATTTCATCTCTATTAGGAGTTGGAAGTTCTAGTTCTGTACCTTTATCTTTTAATAAGTTCTGGATTGTCTTCAAGAATACTTCTGCACTTGAACTCTTTACAGATTCAAAACTAGCTTGTTGAACAATTGTATACAATTCATCTCTTTGAAAGTTGGTTTTTTCTATTAGTTGATGCAAATAATAGCTCGATAGGTAAGTGGTATTTTCATAAACTCTATTCGAAATCACCTCTTCATGAAAAACAAGATTTTCTACAGTTGATGATAATCTCTTTAGTGAGTACTGAAGAATTCCAAAGCTGTCTGGTAGGTACATTCTTTCAGTAGAGGAATGTGAAATATCTCTTTCGTGCCACAACACAATATTGTCTAGAGCAATTTGTGAATGGGATCTAAGCATTCTTGCCATACCTGTAAGATTTTCTGCACTAATAGGGTTCTTCTTATGTGGCATTGTTGAAGATCCTTTTTGACCCTTAGAAAAACCTTCATGAAGCTCTCCAATGTCTGATCTATGTAAATGTCTGATCTCTACACAAAGGCGCTCTATAGCCGATCCAGTCATTGAGATAATGTTAATAAGTTTTGCGAGCCTATCTCTTGGAATTACTTGAGTGCTATGTTCTTCCGGTCGTACGCCTAACTGTTTCGCGGCAACAGACTCTTGTTCAGGAGTGAGAATAGTGTAATTACCTACAGCTCCTGAGAATTGAACTCTTAGCTCTTTTTCATAATAATCTTTGAGCTCTTGGTACCTTCTAGCGAACTCAGCATAGTGTCCTAGAAGTTTTTGTCCAAAGCTCATAGGTTCAGCATACATACCATGAGATCTGCCCATTGTAGGCATATTCTTTGTTTCCTCAGCTCTAATTATCAGTGCACTAAGTAACTTCTTAAAGCTCGGAAGGATTACTTCTAAGGATTGTTTTATTTGAAGAGTTAAAGAAGAGTCGATAATATCACTTGAAGTCACCCCATAGTGAAAGAACTTTCCAAGTTCGGGTTTTAGGTTTTCAGTAATTGAGGTACAAAAGGCAATAATGTCATGTCTTGTTTCCAGCTCAATTTCACAAATTCTTTCAACATTAATAGATGAGTTTTGTGAGATTTTCTCACTTGTTCCTTGTGGAACTAGTGTTCCTTGTGGAACTAGTGTTCCTTCTAATGCCTTCATTATTGCAAGCTCTACTTGCAGATAGGTTTGAAATTTTCTTTCCTCAGTCCAGATTGAAGAAATTTCTTTTGATTCATACCTTGAGATCACAGCGTTCTCCTTTGAAAGCTAAGCATTTAAAAGTAAAATGACACATCTACTGCAAAAGTTGTCCATTGAAGTAGAAGGGATCTTGCACTCGATGTTTCGCCATCTGTAGTCGCGGCCCTTTTTACTTGAGCTAGATTATAATTAAATCTTCCACCCCAATGAAATGTCTCGCTTGAACGGAAGTGTAACCCAAAATCTGCTTTAAGGCCCGGTCCACTATAGCTTTCCCCAAGCTCCGTTTTGGTAGAGTTGTAAGAGAGCATTGCACCAACAGTTTCAAACAAATTATCACTACTAAAGAGGGTCTGAATTAAACTTGTTCTATAAGATATTCCTGTTCCTAGAGAAAGAGTCGTAAGGTTTTGTTGGTCAATTTGCTCATTCGAAAAGCCTGGAAATTGCGCATTGTCTTTCGTGACACTTGATAAAACGGCAGATGATTGAGCTATGTAAAATTCCCACCAAGCATGATCAAGTTTTTTTGCTGCTTGAAATTCAAATCCTGTTACTCCTGTAATATCCATAGGGTCAACATTGAAGTTATACATAGCAGTGATTCTGAAGCTATCTTGCTTAGTTGAATAGTTGTCGAGTGATAGTCCTTTTTCGAGATCATATCTCTTTATCTGTAAGTTTTCATCCAGGCTTTTATCTTCTTTTGATTTATCAGAGCGAAGATACTTAATATCACTTTCGAGTTCTGAGTCGGTAGGCGGAACTGTCGAATCTTGCCCATATGTCGAAGTCATTACTAAGAAAGAGAAAAGTAGTCGAGTAAGTCTAGAGTTCATATCCTATTCCTTAATTTTTACAGCAAGATTTTCGAAGTTTTCACCTGGAAAGTCTTCAAGGCCAATTGTTCTTGCTAATTCAATTTTGTTAACAAGATGGATGTATTTAGTTTGTTCCATTAGTATCTGAGTCTCAGTCAATTCGATCAATGTATTCTTAAAGTTTATATATCGAGTTTTCTTATTCATATAATTTTCTAGAATGGTATCGAAAGTTTTTTGTAATGTCGGAATTCGAGCATCTAAGATATTAATTTGGTTTTGAAGACTTGTTACTGTGAAGTATCTTGCTTTGATATCTGCTTCAACTTCTCTATTAACTAATCCTTTTCTTGAAAATGCGATATGTTTTTCTAGCATAGAAGATCGAGTTGCTCGATCGTTAAACAGGCCTCCCTTTCCAGTGATTGACCAAGTTGCATTAATGCTTGCCACAATATCAATATCTGAATTTCCTGGACCAGTAGAGTAGTGTGTTGAGTTAGTTGATGAGTTAAACCTGTAGTCGTAGGCTCCTAACTTCAGACTGATCTTTGGAAGAGGTAGATTCTCTTTTAGGGCCAGCTCATAACTTCTTTTTGCATTCTCAACACCAACTTGAGCATTTAAAGATGAAGGGTTTGTTTTTTTTGCCAGTTTAATTGCCTCACTTAAAGAGGTACTAATTAATTTATATTTTAATGAATCTCTCAATAAGTACTTAGTACCAACTTCATCATTAATTAACTTAGCAATTTGTTCATTTTGTATTTGAACATTATTCTTGGCATCGTGATATTCGTTTTGCGCTCTAAGATACTCAGCTCTAGATAAGTAGTAATCTTCTTTAGTTGTTTTCTTTAATGAAATCTTTTCTCTGTTAAGTCTATAAATAAAAGAAGCATGACGAAGCTGATCACGCTTCAATCGCTCAACTTCTTGATAGAAATAGAGTTTGAAGTAATTTTGAATGAGATCATGTTTTAAATCTCTAGACCTTTCTTTTAAGACATCTTTTGATCGCTTATAAGTCTCTTTAGTGTTTAAGTATTGAAGATAATCTTTACCCCAATTGAAAATAGTGTAATCACCAAAATTTAGCGATAAAGTACCATCCGGTGTGCTACTTCTTTTATTAGTTGTACTAGAGCCATTAACCAATGTTCCAAGTCGTTGCTCATTTGTATCCAAAGAGATACTGACCTGGGGAATCCAAAACTCTTCCCAGCTATCTTTCCAAGAGAGATCTAGAATTTCTCCTTGATACTTTCTTATTTCTTGTTCTTGATTACTTCTAAGACCTTGCTCGATGACATCATTTAAGTTTAGGGCCTTGTAGTTTGTATTACTTTGTGATGACTGATCAATAGACTGAACATAAGCATCTGTTCTAAGCTGCTTTGGAGTCGTTTGCGCAATACTTGAAGTCATAGAAATGGCCAATATAGACTGGGCCAGTACTGTTTTTTTAATGAATCCGTTCATTTATAATATCTCTACTTAAGTGTGTGTAGTAAAATGGTACGATATTATTGATGGGGTGTGAAGAAAAGAATTAACTTAAAGTGTTAGGCCAGGACAACCAGTTCTTACTATACTCTCTTCTAAATGAGTAATTTTGATAAGCGACAAGCGTAGCTCATTTTTGAGCTTACTATAATTATCTACAAGTTTAATTTTTACAGATTCTTTTTCTTTTGGAACATACTTCAAGAGCCTTCTGTTTCTTGTAATTAGCTCCATGAGTTTTTGTTTATGCGATACCTTCTGATTTCGCTTAAAAAGTAACTCTTCGCATCGTCTGGAAATAGTAGGATCAGTAATAACTGTATTTTCATAGTCCTGTGCACTAATTGATATAGGTCCAATTAAGAAGCAAAGCGTAAATATGAGGTTTATAAGTATTCTGCTTATCATTTGTCATATTTATAATATCATAACTTGGAAACTTTAAAGGATAGTGTTAAATTCTACCCTTGAGATCACGGAGATATTTTGAATGATTTAAGAGTTCTAGTACTCATTCCTGCTCGTTATGCTTCTACTAGGTTTCCTGGAAAACCTCTGGCCTTAATCTCTAAAAAATCAATGATTCAAAGAGTCTATGAAAATTGTTCTTTAATTAAAGACCAATTAAAAAACTCGGTTGTTAGTGTCGTTACTGATAATGATCAGATTGAAGAGCATGTAAATAGCTTTGGTGGCAGAGTTGTTCGAGTTGATGATGACGTACCATCTGGAAGCGAGAGAATTGCTCTTGCACTGAGAAGACACTTTTCGCACCAGAAATGGGATCTTGTGATAAACGTTCAAGGAGATGAACCACTTATCGAAAGTGATTTGCTGTGCAGACTGTCAAAATATCACGCTAACAGTGACTTTGATATTGCGACTGTTGTAAAGCCTCACTTCAATAATAGGGCAGACTTTCAGGACAAGAATAAAGTTAAAGCGATATATTCTCCTATAAAAGGTCAATGTCTTTACTTTTCTAGACAAAGTATTCCGATGGACCGTGATGGAGATTCTAACGGACAATGGTTTTTACACATAGGTATTTACTCTTATAGACCAGAAGTTCTTGAAGATTTTTGTAACCTTGAAAGCTCATACTATGAAAAGCGTGAAAAACTTGAACAATTAAGGGCACTGGAAAATGGTTACACTATAGGTGCAATCACAACAGATATGACTCTAATGGGAGTAGATACCCCAGAAGATATAGAAAAACTTGAAGGAGTTTTAAGTGACAGCTAAGAAAAATGCGAAGAAGTTTATTTTTATAACCGGTGGAGTTGCTAGCTCCCTAGGTAAGGGTCTTGCTGCTGCAAGTATTGCAGGATTAATGGAGCGTAGAGGGTTAAGTGTAAATATGTTGAAAATGGATCCTTATATTAATGTTGATCCAGGCACTATGAGCCCTACTCAGCATGGAGAAGTTTTTGTTACAGATGACGGTGCTGAGACAGATTTAGATCTAGGTCATTACGAAAGGTTTACTTCTCTAACTTTAAGTCGCACTAGTAATTTTACAACCGGACAAGTTTATTTAAATGTTATTGAAAACGAAAGAGAAGGTAAGTACCTAGGAAAAACTGTTCAAGTTGTCCCACATATTACAAATGAAATTAAAAGACGAATTCACTTAGCAGCAGAAAAAGCTGAAGTTCTTATTGGCGAAATTGGTGGAACAGTTGGAGATATAGAGTCTCAACCCTTTGTCGAATCTATTAGACAACTTGCTCATGATGTAGGACCTGAGAATGTACTCTTTGTTCACTTGGTACTAGTTCCTTATCTTGGAGCTGCAGGAGAATTGAAGACCAAACCTGCACAGCACTCAGTTAAAGAATTGAGGTCTATGGGTCTTTTTCCACAAATTATTATTTGTCGTTCTGATAGGCAGATTGAAGAGTCGCTAATCGACAAGATTTCGCTTTTTTGTAATGTATCTAAGGTTAATGTCTTCCAATCAATTGATGTCGACACAATATATAGAGTACCATTAAGTTTTCATGAGCAAGGATTAGATCAGAGAATAGCTGATCTTTTAGGAATTTGGGCCGTCTCTCCAAAAATCGAAGATTTAAAAAGTGTCGTTTATAATTTCGAAAATCCACTTAGAAAAGTTAAAATTGGAATTGTTGGTAAGTACACTGAACTTGTGGAAAGTTATAAATCATTGGATGAAGCTCTTAACCATGCGGCTAACTCGTGTCAGTTACAGCTAGAGCCTGTTTATATTGATGCTGAAGATTTAGAGAAAGGAAAGCTTGATGCTTTAAAAGAAATTCAAGGGATTCTAGTTCCTGGAGGCTTTGGTCAAAGAGGGACTGAAGGGAAGATTCAAGCGATTAAATACGCTAGAGAGAATGATCTTCCTTTCTTTGGAATTTGTCTGGGGATGCAACTCGCAATGATTGAGTTTGCAAGAAATATTGTAGGTCTAGAGACTGCAACCTCTGAGGAGTTTGGTAGTGGTGGTGATTTACTCATCCACTATATGGAGGGACAGAGTGATGAAGGTTCTAAAGGTGGAAGTATGCGCCTAGGAGCTTACGACTGTGAGTTATTAGAAGGCTCTCTTGCTAAGAAAATATACGGACAAGAAGTTATCTCGGAGAGACATCGTCACCGACTAGAAGTTAATAACCTTTACATTAGTAAAGTTAGTGAGGCTGGAATGGTTATTTCAGGAAGAAATAAGGATTTAGACTTAGTGGAAGTAATAGAGATAAAAGAGCATCCTTTCTTCATTGCTTGCCAGTATCATCCGGAGTTTAAGTCTAGACCGTATTCACCACATCCACTATTTAGATCATTCATCGAAAAGGCAGATAAATATGAAATTTAATAAAATGGACTTCTTCATGGGGCCTTGCGTTTTAGAAAGTGAGACCCTTGCAATGGATATAGCCGGTAAATTGGTTGAGGATTTAGCTGAATTCGAAGATAAAATTCTTTTTCACTTTAAAGGAAGTTTTGATAAGGCTAATCGTTCTAGTATCGATTCATATAGAGGTCCAGGGATTGAGAAAGGTCTTAAAATTTTAGAAAAAGTATCTAAGGCTTATGGTATTACAACAATTACTGATTTTCATTCACCTGCTCAAGCCGATGAAGTGGCAAGTGTTGTACATACATTACAAGTACCAGCTTTTCTTTGTCGTCAAACAGATATGATTTTGGCAGGAGCTGAAGCCTGTAAAAAGTATGGCGGGCAACTAAAAGTAAAGAAAGGACAGTTTCTCAGCCCTGAAGAAACAAAGAATATAGTTGATAAAGCAGTTAACTTCTTGCCTAAAGAAAAAATTCTTTTAACTGAAAGAGGAACAAGTTTTGGTTACAATAACCTTGTTGTTGATATGGCAAGTTTTGAAATAATGAAAAGTTTTGGTGTGAGGGCAATCCACGATGCTACTCACTGTGTTCAAAAGCCTGGTGGAAATGGAACTTTTACAGGTGGAAAGAGAGAGCAAATTTTAACTTTAGCAAAAGCCGCCGTAGCAGCGGGAGCAGATGGTATTTTTATGGAATGTCATCCAGACCCAACAAATGCACTTTCAGACTCAGCAACTTGTTTGGATATCAAGCGTGTTAAGTCTATCGTTAAGCAATTAATTACAATTAAAGAGGTATGTCGTGAGTCGTGATTTAAGAGAAGTTGCCAAGAAGTTTCAAGCAAAGCTAGATAAGATCAAAGTTGTTGCTTTTGATGTGGATGGTATCCTAACTGACGGAAGAGTCTGGTACAGCGGTGACGAAATGGGATGGAATAGATTTACTGACACAAGTGACGGCTATGGATTAAAAATGCTTAAGAACTTTGGTTTTAAAGTAGGCGTTATCACTGGGGGAGATTCTCTCAGTGTGATTAAAAGATTCAAAGAGAATTTAAAACTCGATTTTGTATATTACGGAAATGAGGATAAGAGAGAAGGATTTCAAAAGCTTCTTGATCAAGGTTATAAAGCGGAAGAAGTTCTCTTCATGGGAGACGAATTCTTTGATCTTCCATTACTTATGGCAAGTGGCTTTTCTGCTACGGTTCCAAATACGAGTGAAGAAATAAAAGATAGAGTTGATTATGTTACCTCTACTCCAGCTCCTGGCTGTGTTAGAGAAGTGATAGATATTATCCGATATTCAAGAAACTTATATCCTGATATTTTAGATATTAATGGCGAGCTTATAAAGTTTAACTAGGACTTTTAGGAAGCTTTATCACAAAGTGGGCTCCTGAAATAGATTTAACTAATTCTAGAGTTCCACCCATCTCGATAATAATAGACTTTGAAATAGATAATCCTAGGCCTGTTCCCTTGCCTTGTGCTTTGGTAGTATAAAAAGGTGTAAAGATAGATTCTATAATATCTTTTGGTATGCCTGGTCCAGTGTCTTTAAAGTTCAAATAACAAAACTCCTCATCTGTGAATGCTTCGATGATAATTTCCTTTTGCTTAGCATTTTCTAGTGCGTCGATGGAGTTATTAATTAAATTAATCATTACTTGTGAAAATTGAGTTTCCTTTATGAAGCATTGACTACCATCTTCAATCTTAAGCTTAAGTGATATCTTCTTTCTTTTAACCTTCTCTTCTATGAAAATAAGAGATTTTTTAATTATCTGATTAACTTCTCGCACCACTTGTTTATCTTTTTTGGAATCTCTAGAAAAGTCTAAAAAGTGAGAGACTATTGTAGTAGTTCTTTGAACAGAATCATCGATATTTGTTAAATAGGACTTAATTATATTTGCCTTAGTCTCTTCCATTTTTATCAATTTAAGCTCAGATTCTAAGAGAGCTAGTGATAGGGAAATAACACCCATTGGATTATTTACTTCATGAGCAATACTTCCCGCGACTTCACCAAGAGCTGCTAGCTTTTGATTATGAATCGTGTTTGATCTTTCTTCTTCAATTTTTTTACTGGCATGAACTTTTTCCGTGTTATCGAAACATTGTGCAAAATAAGTTTTTTCCTCTGGATCATAACTCATAGTCCATGAAGTGTACTTCCATTCATCAAATGATTTAAAAATAACTTCTTCATTATTAATCTGTTCGCCTCTTTGGGCCTGTTCAATGAGCTGGCTCAGCTTGAAGCATTTTGAAAGAAGAGTGTCATTTACAATATTATCTCTATTCTTCTTTATCCCAAAAAGTAGCTGAGCTGAGTCGTTGTATTGGAGAAGCTTGTGGTCTTTATCCCATATAAGTGTTGGAAGATTTGAGGACTCTATATAGCGAGACAGTTGATTTTTCTTTTTTTGAAAATTTACAAAAACAGTAGAGAAGCTATCGCTGATAAGATTAAATTCTTTGATAGTACTTCGGTGATGAATCTTTAACTCTTCATCCTTTATTGAATTTTCTAGATATGCAAGTAGTCTATTTAGAGGAGGTAATAACGACTTGTTTGCAATTGTTGCAGCTGAAATACTTAATATTATTGTAATAATAATAGTAAAAAGAAAAGTCTTTAAAAATGAGACGCGAAGGTTTTGAATTATATTCTTTTTAGAGATAAAAAGAAGCTCTAGCTTTACGTTGCTGATATTTAGTATTGATTTGTAATAGATCTTATTTTCAATAGGTATAAGCTCTTTTTCATTCAAAGGATGTATTTTATCAAGAATGGATTGTTTGATTGGTCTTGTTCCAGATATAAGCCTTTTCTCATAAACAATATTAAATGTTTTATGGGTTAGTTTTTCAGCAATTCTAGTCGTTAAATCTGTATTTTTATTTAAAAGTAATCCACTATGAAGTGTTCCTAGAACTCGCCCGGTTGCATGACTAGTAATTGGATGACTTGTAAAATAAACGAGTAGTCCTTTATATGATATAAGAGAACTTCTGTTTTCGTGATAATTTTTTATATAGTTACTAAGAACTTCATTAGTTTCTAAAATATTGATACTAACATCTATTATTTTCCTATCGTCTTCATATGAAAGTGCAAGAAAGTCGCTAGAGGAGTCATAATTGTATGCATCTTCAAGAGATTTTTTGATTTTACTTTCATTATTACTCTCGAGGCTTTCTCTTATATAGAGGTTTTCTGAAACACGTTTAGTTTGATTATGTAGGTTTGAAAACTCTGATTCTAAAAATAGCTTGGAAAGTTTAAATTCTTCGTCGAAGTTGTTAATTAAGTTTTCTCTAAAAATTGATGACGAAGATTGATACTGAAGAAATAGTATAGGGGTAATAACTATAAAGTTAGTTATAAGTATAATGAAACCTAAAAGTATGGATAGGTTATAGTCTTTCTTCATTTATCAGAGTACCTAAAGGAGCGAGCTTTCAGTGAATTAAGTTCATTTATAGTAGTCTCTTTATCAATAATGACCATTTCTCCAGAAAAAACTTTTGGAATTAAGTGAGACTTATTTTCTATATCTAACTTTATTGCTTCTGCCATTGCTACACCATTATCATCATTTATTCTCATTACAGTGTAATCAATTCCATTCTTTTTTGAACTAGTTATGCTCTCTAGTTCAGCACTTCCACCGCCCCAACCATTTATAAAGAAGTTATAATTTCTTTCTTTTTCAAATTTTTCCGAAGTGATTGCTATATCTGTTGCGCAAGTAAAAAGTATGTCTATATTCTTTTCTCTCTTTGTTAGATCTATTAGGGCCTTTCTAACTTTTTCTTCTTTTCCGTCCGTGTAGTACTTTCCTAAGAGGGTCCATTTTTTATTCTTGTTAAGCTTCTTGATGACTGTTTCGCCTCGCATTTTACTTACATAGCCATCTGTGTAATAGAGCATTGCGTATCTACCCCCATTAGGGAAGGATTTTTCTAACCTTTCAATAAGTAGCTGACTTCCTCTTTCGTGATCAAACCCTACGTACAAGAAAGGAGGATTCTCTAGCCACATTTTCTTAGGAGTTGTAATATTTTGTAAAATGAGTTTTGTCTTTCTTTGCTCCAGTATCTGAGAAATTAGTTTGGTGTGCTTATTAGAGTCAAGAGTGAAAACAAGGTAGTCAGGATTTCCTTTTAAAGATTTTTTTATATTCTTTGCCTGTTCTCTAATTTGTTTTTTTTCGGTAGAAAATTCTTCAATTTGATAGTCTATATTCAACTCATCCATTCTCAGCTTAAAAGACTTAACACTTCTTTTCCAGTAATCTGAAATTTGCTTGCCAGGGTAGACTATCGAAATTTTTATTTTCTTTTGCTGATTTTTCTTTATTTTTACCGATGATTGCCTTACTTGTTTAGAGAAGTTTTGATGAATAATATCTTGACCTGGATTTTTCTCTAAGAAATCGGCAAAGCTTAAGTAATCACTTGCATAACAATTAGAAATTGAAACTAAAATCAGTATAAGTATTTTCACAATTTTTCCTCGATATATTCTCATCGGAAACTATTGAAATTAGTTAAATGTTAAAGTCTTAGCCTTGACTCTATGAAAACCATATCTTATAAAAGTTGAGCTAATTAGTTGGAGTTACGTTATGGAATCAATGGAAAAATTAAAAGAATTGCTTGATGAGTCATATACTTGGCCAGCTCCATATTTGTTCAAGTTTATTGTGCCTACCTCTGAATTATCATCGTTAGAAAAGTTCACGGCAAAATATGTGATGACACAGAAGCCGTCGAAAAATGGTAAATATACCTCTGTTAGTATTACTGTTAATTGCGAATCATCCCAGCAAGTTCTTGAGTTCTATGAAAAGGTTTCTGTTATTCCAGGAATCATATCTCTGTAGTAAGATATAGTTATATTTAATTAATGAATGGAGTTCATAATGTCATATGATTGTGCATTGGTTGTTGGTGCAGGAGCTTTTGGAACTGCGCTGGCATCAGTTTTGGCCAATAATTTCAAACAAGTTATTCTTAAAGTTAGATCTGAAGATGTCTATAATGGACTATTAGAAGGTGAAAACTCTGTTTACTTACCTGGACTAAAACTTTCTAGCAATATAATTCCTGCCCTCACTTGGGAGGAAGTAGATGAGAAAACTACTGGTAAGATAGAAATTATTGTTTCAGGACTACCAACTGCTGGCATTTCTTCTTTTTTCCAAGAAAACTTTGATAGATTTTCTACATACCTAGATAAGAATATTCCAATTGTTTCTTTATCTAAAGGGATCGACCCTGAAACTCTAGAGCTTGCAGATGATCTTTTCTTTGATTTATGGAGCCATCATCGTGAACTCTTTACTTTCTTATCTGGACCGAGTTTTGCTAAAGAAATTCTAGAGGAACAAATAACTTTAGTAACTCTAGCGGGAAGGTCTAGGAAAGTTCTTCAGTCAGTTTCAAAAATGTTAGATACTTCATATTTTAAAGTCCTTCCTAGCTACGATATTAAAGGAGTTCTACTTGGTGGGGCCTTGAAGAATATATTGGCAATTGCTGGTGGTATCGTTGAAGGTCTTGGCTATAATCACAATACTAGAGCAGCAATGATCACACGAGGAATTGCTGAAATGCTTCGTTTCGGAAAGGTGTACAATGCTCGTCCTGAAACTTTCTATGGATTGAGTGGAATGGGGGATCTTATTTTGACGACGACGGGAGATCTTTCGAGAAATAAGAGTTTTGGACTAGAATTAGCAAAGGGAAGAACGGCCGAAGAAATAATAGCTTCTCAGAGAACTGTTGTTGAGGGCTATAAGACAGCAAAAGCAGTTCATCTCGTTTCGAAGAAGTACGAGATTAGAGCAAATATATTTCAAGGTGTGTATCGAGTATTGTATGAAAATGCTGATCCACAAGAGGTATTGACTAAACTAATGAGGCAGCCCGCAAAGTTTGAGCTTGATTAATTCAAGCTCTTTTCTATCTTACTAATAGTTATCGTTTCTCCAAGCTTTATCAATTCTCCTTTCGAGTTAATGACAAAATATGCTGGAACTCCAACGTGCCCTTGAGTTCGTAGCCACTTTCCAATAATAGGGTCTCTTTTTGTCCAATCACCAAGAAGAAGAGTTACATTTTTTTGCTTTACTAGCTTTTTAAAGTCGTCTGTCTCTATTACAAGTCTTTCGTTCACTTTACACGTAAAACACCATTTCGCGGTAAAGTCCATAAAAACTAGCTTATTGTCTTCTTTGGCCTTATTCATAGCAGTTTCCGACCACTTCTCCCACTTGAGTTCACTATGTGATTCTTTAATACTAGAAGTACTTTCTATTGTTTGCTGAGGAGTCAAAAGAATATTTCCAATGAGAAGGATATATAGCAAATGTGCTAAGCAAATAAAAAGCTTCGATTTAGTAATATTTTTTTGCATATAAAATGCAAAGAAACATAAAGCAAGTGCAATATTAAGCTTAAGAAGAATAAAGTCTCCTTGCAGAGTTAGAAATACATCTGTTAGCCATATAGCTGTTAGAATGAGGGTGATTCCTAAAAACTTTTTAAGCTTCTCCATCCACATTCCTGGTCTAGGAAGGAAAGCTATTGTAGAAGGAATCAAGGCCGTTAAGATAAAAGGAAATGCTAAACCAAGACCTATAAAAATAAAAACCAGAAAGATCATTGCCGTACTAGAAGTGAAGGCAAAGGTTAAGGCCGTCCCAAGAAAAGGTGCAGAACATGGGGTAGATAGAATCGTTGCAAGTACTCCCGATAGAAAGTCACCAATGAAGCTTTCATCAGTTTTTATATTTCCTAATTTCGATCCTCCAGGTGTTCTAAATTCAAATAACCCAAACATATTGAGTGCAAAAATGAAGAGTACAAAAATCATAGAGAGTACAAAAGTGGGAGATTGTAGTTGAAAGCCCCATCCTACCTGTTCTCCAGCTTGCTTAAAAAGAACGATTGTAAGAGCTAGGACCGCGAATGTGAATAATATACCTAGAGTGTAGCTCAAGTTATGTTTTAGTATTTTCTTTTTAGATTGTCCTTTATGCTGAATAAGACTAAAGAGCTTGATGGAAATAACTGGTAGAACGCAAGGCATGAAGTTTAAAATTAATCCACCAATGAATGCAAAAATTAAATAGCTTAAGAGCCCTGTTTTACTTTCTCCAATTGGTAGAGTGGCCAAAGAAGTTGATTGTGCCTTGATTTCATTTGAGAAAGATATTGGTTTAAGTAACTCTGTAAAACGTTGAAACTGATCTCCCGAGTCGAGAGAAAATGAACGAAAAGTTTTCTTTATGATTGAAATTTGTCCATTTTCAGGATTTGCAAAAAGAAATTTTAGCTCAAATGGTTCTTTGAAAACACCGTCTTTTGGAAGGGGCATCTCCGGCTCCATATATTCTCCATCCCATTCTATAGGATAACTAGCATAGAGGTTACCATTCTTATCTTTGTAAACTTTTTCTCTTGTCCAGCTAAATGGTTCAACAGGAAACGGAGTAAGTAGATTTCTACTTCTATCGTAGTTAAGTGCAGACTTAGTGCTAAAGTTATAATAAAGGTTTAATTTATTTGAATCTTTGTCTGGTCCTTTAGAAAGTATTAGATCTAGGTTAGTAGGGAACTCGATCTGTTTAGGAAGTTTTTGGAAGTGTTCAAGGGTTGTATCCTTATCTTGAACAAATGTATTCCCTTCTAATTCAGTTAGTTCATTATTCGATATTTTTCCAGAGACGGTAATTTCACCAGGTATACAAACATGTTTACAAACAAGCCAGTTTGAATAAATCGAAATTTTATGGTCTTCGGATTTTTGTGGGAGTTTAAAAAAGATGGAGTATTCATCTTCATAACCGAAAGCAAGCATGTCACCTTTTTCAATATATTTCTTAGGAACTGGCCACTCTAATTCTTCAAGGGTCGTTTCTTGATTATTGATTTTAAATTTAAAGGCCAGGGCAAGCCCAGCGTCTCCAGGGTTCTTCCAATAAGTGTGCCATTTTTTGTGGTTTGAATAATTTAGTGCAAGGTAGTTCTGATTTTGGACTTTAAGAACTTGAGCATAGAACTTAACAGGAAGTTTTGGAATATTTTCTTCGCTCTTGTCCTGGCCAGCAAACGAAGAGAGGGATACTAAAAGGAGTACTACTATTCTAAAAAACATTTATTAATCCATTTAAATATTTACAATTTTTATATATTATCATTTTATCGTTATTTGCCTATCGAAGTTGAGCTTTATAGTCAAAATTGACTAAAAAATGACAATTTTCTCTATATTGAGATACAAAGAGGTTTCTATGAGTGACTTTTTTCCTAAATCTATTATATGTATGACTGAAGAGAGTGTAGAGACTCTCTATGCTTTAGGTAGGGAAGACTTAATTGTTGGAGTATCTGTCTATGTTGAAAGGCCTCTTGAGGCGAAGAAAAAACCGACAATAAGTGCTTTTACTCACGCAAATATAAAGAAAATTACAAAAATGAAGCCAGATTTAGTGCTTGGATTTTCAGATATTCAAAAAGATATAGCCAGAGATTTAATCGGTGCCGGGCTAAATGTCTTCATTGCTAATCACAGATCTATTGCTGAAATTTTAAGCTATATACACATGCTTGGAAACCTAATTGGAGAGCAAGACAAGACAGCTATATATATAGATACTTTAAAAGCTAAAATCGAGAAAGCGCAGGAGATCGCGTCCACTTTCACAAAGAGACCAAGAGTTTATATTGAGGAGTGGGATGAACCATTGATTTGTGGAATTCAATGGTTTAGCGAAATTGTTGAAATATGTGGGGGAGAAGTCGTACATATGGAAATGAGTAGGTCTACTTTAGCAAAAGACAGAATTTTAAAGCAAGAGGATATCTCGACATTTAATCCAGATATTATTCTAGCTTGTTGGTGTGGCAAGAAAGTTGATATAGACTCGATTTTAAATAGAGAAGCGATTCAAAGCGTGGCGGCAATTAAAAATAAGAACGTATTTGAGTTAGATCCCGCAATTTTTTTGCAGCCTGGTCCTGCTCCGATAGTTGATGGTATCGATATATTACTCGATATTTTTTCAAATTTTCAGAAATAATCTCTTAATTTTTACCACTTAGACCCTTAAATAGGGTTTTTCTCAACAATTCCCTAAATTTATTTAAATTTCTTCCGATACTCTATTGGACGATTAAGGTTTTTATATAAGGGTAACCTATGAAGCAGACCATGAAAATGACATTTATATTAGCTTTGCTAACAACATTTACTTCTTGTGAACTAAGTTCACATATAGAAAGAAGAGCACAGATCATTAATCAACATGAAGATACAATCTTACAAATTTCGAAAGAAAATAGAATGTTGAAAATGAAAATTTCTAGTCTAATGACTGAGATTACGTCATTAGAAAGTAAGAATCAATACTTAAAAGTTCAACTGCAAGAAGCTAAAGAAGGTAAGAGACCTGCTAGAACAATCGCTTCTGTAAGACCAGTTTCTGCGGGAAATGATTTGGTACAATTTGATGTTTATAAATGGAAGCCAGGTCAAGTTTTAGCAGTTGCAGAGAAGGAATTCTCTTTGAAGAATTTTGAAAAATCTGCTCAGTTCTTTAATACTTTCAAAACACAATTTCCAGGTGACAAGAGTCTTGATGACCAGTTTTTATTTCAAGCTGGTGTTGCATCATTTGAGTCTGGGAAACATTATGATTGGGCCGTTCAAAACTTTGAAAGCCTAGTTGAAGGGTATCCAACATCTAAGTTCTATAGAGGAGCAAAGTTATGGATGGCCTTGGCAAATTTAAAATTAGGACATCACGAAAAATTCTTCTCAACAGTTGAAGAATTTAGAATGAAATATAGAAACACTTCCGAATGGAAAATCTTGAGTACACATTATGAAAAAATTGTTCAACGTCATAAGAAGAACTAGGCAACTAGCTCTACTTACAACATTATTATTCTCTTTTAATAGCTTAGGTGAATCTCCTGAGCTAATGATACGTTCGGTGAAAGGTAATGCTTTTCTTGTAACGAAAGAGAAAACTACTTTGTTAAAAGCTGGTGATCATGTATATGATTTTCAGCAGATATTTACGGAAGTAGGGTCTCAGGTTTCATTTGTAAATTATCAAGACCAGTTGTTTCACTTGGCAGGTGGCGGGAATATCAGGTCTCTAAAAGGTATTATTGAATTACAAAATGGTTATTTGTGGATGGAATCAATTTCAGGATCGTCTGCGGGTTATCAAGTTCAAACTCCAAATGCTCGTCTTGAATTCTCTAATGGAGAGTCAATAATTGACTTTGATAATAGTAGCGGTAAAACACAACTTTTAGTTCTTAATGGGACAGTTGAATTTGGAAATCTATTCCAGGACCATTTGACTACTGAAGTTTCATCAGGGAAGTTTTCATTTATATCAAAAGATTATGAAAATGGTGCACCTAGAAATCCTACACCTGTAGGAAAGAATACTTTCGCTAAAGTGCAAGGTCTATTCGATAAGAAAAATGTGGCGAAGAAGCCAACTAAGAATGTTGCTTCAATTCTATCTTCAGAAGATATTGCGCCGATAGTAAGTAAGAAAACGGTACAAAGAACAATTGCTTCTGTTGCTGAAGAACCTGTCGCTCCAAGTAGAGTATCTAATTCGGCAATGTCGCAAGAATCAGGAATTATTTATATAAGACCTAAGAAGAGAGATCTTCAAAAAGATGATATGTTATTGAATTATCATTCTCAGAATATAACAAAATTAAAGGCAAAAAAGGTGAAAAAGAAGTTTGCGCCAAGTTATGCTAGTAAGTCAAAAGTTAAGGTCTATGTATTTGGTCAGAAAAAGAAGAAATCTAGATCAATTGCTTCTGTTAAAAAGAAATCAACAAGAGCTCCTGCTTCAATACAGATGGAGCCAGCTGTTAAGTTAAAAAATGATGCTTTTGAAAGTTCACTGATGAGAGAGTATTCAAAACAGCTTAGACATTCAAAAGAAGTAAACTCTTTAATTCAAGAATTAAAGAATTATGACCAAGACTATAAGCAATCATATTAAATTTCTTTAGGACCACTGCTAAGCAATGGTCCTATCTAGTCCCGCAACAAAAATAATCAACTAATAATTTTCAGTCTATTGAGCAAGGGATTCCACCTCGTTTTCTATCTTGAGATAAGTTATAATTTCAGCAAGTTAATTAACTTTTTAAGAGGTGAATATGAGTAAACTATCTCCAGTCGTAGCACTGACATATGATGATGTTTTATTAAAGCCAGGATATTCTGAAATGCTTCCTGCGGATGCAATTTTAAAATCTAGATTTTCGAAAAATATCGAACTTAATATACCTATTGTCTCTGCGGCAATGGATACAGTTACAGAAGGAAGAGCTGCAATTGTTCTTGCTCAACAGGGTGGAATAGGAGTTATTCATAAAAACCTAGACCCAATAAGACAGGCAAAAGAGGTTGAGAAGGTTAAAAAATTTGAAGCAGGAATGGTTCTAGATCCTGTAACAGTTTCTCCTGATTTTACTCTTGAAGAGGTTTATAAACTCTCAAGAGAGAGGAAAGTAACTGGGATGCCTGTTGTAGATTCAAATAATGTTTGCGTTGGAATCATTACGAGTCGAGACACACAATTCGAAACGAGTATGAGTACAAAAGTAAAAGATATTATGACAAAGAAAGAAGAGCTCGTAACTGCAAGAAAAGGGATTGACCCAACTGAGGCCCAGATGTTGTTACATAAGCATAGGATAGAGAAGCTTCCAGTTGTAGACGAAAAAGGAAGACTTTCAGGTCTTATCACGATTAAGGATATATTAAAAAAACAAGACTTCCCTCACTCTAATAAAGATCAATTTGGACGCTTGAGAGTCGCGGCAGCTATGGGAGTAGGAGATAAAGAATTTGATAGAGCACTTCGTTTAGTTGAAGCCGGGGTTGATGCCCTTGTTGTTGATACTGCCCATGGGCATTCCATTGGTGTCATCGAAATGATTAAGAAGCTTAAATCAACATTTGCTGAAGTTGATATCATCGCAGGTAATGTTGCTACGGCGAAGGCCTGTGAAGATTTAGACAAGGCCGGAGCTGATGGTGTAAAAGTTGGAATTGGTCCAGGATCAATATGTACGACTAGGGTTGTGGCAGGAATTGGTGTTCCTCAACTTGGTGCTGTTATGGAATGTGCTGTGGCCTGTAAGAAATTGAATCTTCCAATGATTGCTGACGGAGGGATTAAGTACTCTGGTGATATTGTTAAGGCAATCGCGGCTGGTGCAAGTTGTGTAATGCTAGGGTCTCTTTTTGCTGGATGTGATGAGTCTCCAGGAGAGATGATTCTCTATCAAGGAAGACATTATAAAGTATACCGAGGTATGGGCTCTCTTGGAGCTATGGCCCTTGGATCTAAAGATAGATATGGGCAAGGTGCAGTGGATGAAATTCAAAAATTAGTTCCAGAGGGGATTGAGGGACAAGTTCCGTACAGAGGATCTCTTGCATCAAATATTTATCAAATGCTTGGTGGTCTGAGAGCTGGAATGGGTTATGTTGGCGCGATGACAATAGAACAACTGCAAGAAAAATCTGAATTTATACAAATCACAGCAGCATCTTTAAAAGAGTCTCATCCACATGATGTTATGATTACAAAAGAAGCTCCAAACTATCAAAAATCTTAGGCACAATATGAAAAGTGAAAAACTATTAGAAAGACAAATATGGATTGTAGACTTTGGTTCACAATATACTCAGCTCATCACTAGAAAGACTAGAGAGCTAGGATACTCCGGTGAGATAATCACTTTGTCGGAGTGTAGAGAATTGTTCGAAAATGGCCAATTGCCAGAAGCTTTAATTTTGAGTGGAGGCCCTCAATCAGTCTTTGAGGACGAAAATGATTATTCATTTATATTTAGTAAAACGGACTTACCTATATTAGGTATTTGCTACGGGATGCAACTCTTAGGTCGATACTTTGAAGGAAAAGTTGAAAGAGGAACTATTGGTGAATATGGTCATGCTGAAATTAATTTTGAACAGGGGCATCTATTTGAGAATTGTCCAAGTAAAGTTAATGTCTGGATGTCACACTCTGATCATATTTCTGTAGTACCAAAAGATTTTGATGTAGTTATTAAAAGTCATAACGGACTAATAGCAGGTATTCAACATCAATCTCGAAAAATTCTTGGATTGCAGTTTCATCCCGAAGTAGAACATAGTGATCATGGTAAAGATATTTTAAATCATTTCTTGAGAAATATAGCAGAACTAAAAAGTGAGTGGAGTGCTGGACAAATGTTGGAAGAGGCTACTGAGCTGGTTCGAAGCATTGGCAAAAAGAAGGTTCTTTGTGCTTTTTCTGGCGGTGTCGATTCTCTTGTTGCTGCAATGTTATCACATCATGTTTTAGGTGATGATCTTCACTGTTTCTTTGTTGATCATGGTCTTTTGAGACCACAGGACTTAGGACATATCAAACTTTTACAAGAGAAGCTTCCTCTCAATATTGAGATTATTGATGTGAAGGAATTTTTCTTAAACAAGCTTAAAGGACTTTCAGACCCTGAAGATAAAAGGAAAATGATTGGGACAACATTCATTGAAGTTTTTGAAAAAAAGGTTCATGAGTATGAAAAAGATC